>JBKJUB010000047.1:0-21882 GCA_046590765.1 Sphingomicrobium sp.
GTGGCGGAGAGACAGGGATTCGAACCCTGGGTACCCTCACGGGCACGCCGCATTTCGAGTGCGGTGCTTTCGACCACTCAGCCATCTCTCCGCAAGACAGATACGCTGTCCGGCCAAGCAGCCGGCATCAGGTCGCGGCGGCCTCTAGCAGTGCTGCTGGCGCTTGCAAAGAGCCTCGCTGCGCTTCACGGCCTGACCCATGAAAGCGATCATCATCGGCGCCAGCGGCGGGATCGGCGCGGCTTTGTGCGACGTGCTCGAGTCGCGCGGCGTAGAGGTAGTCCGACTATCGCGCCACAGTGCGCCGCCGATCGACCTTGAGTCCGATAGGTCTATCGAACAGGCCGCCGCCGCGCTTGCCGACCAGGCCCCATTCGACCTGATCATCATCGCCTCCGGCATCCTTCACGGTGTCGGCGTGGCACCCGAGAAAAGCTATCGCCAGCTGGACGGCCCCACGCTTGAGCAAGTCTTGCGGATCAACACCATTGGCCCGGCTTTGGTCGCGCGCCACTTCCTGCCGTTGCTCCGCGCCGACGACCGCGCGATCTTCGCCGCGCTCTCCGCCCGCGTCGGGTCGATCGGCGACAATCGGCTCGGCGGCTGGCTGAGCTATCGCGCGTCGAAGGCGGCGCTCAACCAAATCATCCGGACGCTGGCGATCGAGCTCGCCCGCACCCGGCCGCAGACGATCTGCGTCGTGCTTCACCCCGGGACGGTCGATACCGCACTCAGCGCCCCGTTCCAGCGCGGACTCGCCGACGGGCAATTGCTAACCCCAGCGAGCAGCGCCGCCCACCTGCTTGACGTGCTTGATCGCCTCGCACCCACCGACAGCGGCGGGTGCTTCGACTATCGCGGGGATCGAATCATCCCGTGACCGACCTTGCCTCTGCCGCTCAGGCGCCTATTTTAAAACCATGACCAATGCCTTCGAATCCCCCATGCCCTCGGCCCGTTTCGGAATTGGCGAGGTGGTGCGCCATCGCTTGCTCGACTTCCGCGGCGTGATTTTCGACGTCGATCCCGAATTCGCCAATAGTGAAGAATGGTATGAGGCGATCCCCGAGGATCTGCGCCCGGCCAAGGACCAGCCATTTTACCATCTATTCGCCGAAAATGCCGAGTCGAGCTACATTGCCTACGTCAGCCAGCAGAATCTGCTCCCCGACGAAGACGGCGGCGAGGTTGATCATCCGGCGATCGACGGCCTGTTCGACGCGTTCAACGCGGGTCGCTACCAGCTCCGCCAGAAGCACCGCCACTAAGGCAGATTCCCTCTCCCACGCCATTGACAGCGCGGACCGCCCCGCTTAGTCGGCACGCTTTCCGCGCGGAACCTGGCTTAACTGGGCTGTTTCTTCGCGCGGTCACGGATTTTTTAAGAAAGAAGCCAATGTTCGCAATCGTGCGCACGGGCGGCAAGCAATATCGCGTCGCCCCCGGAGATAAGATCGTCGTCGAAAAGCTGGCCGGTGAGGCGGGCGATATGTTCGACATCACCGACGTCCTGCTGGCGGGTGAAGGCGGCGACTTGAAGTCGACCGTCGGGCTCACCGTCGCCGCCAAGATTATTGCGCAGGCGAAGGCCGACAAGGTCACGGTGTTCAAGAAGCGCCGCCGTCACAATTATCGCCGCAAGGCCGGCCATCGCCAGCAGCACACGATCATCGAGATCGTCTCGATCGGCGGCAAGAAGGCTGACAAAAAGCCTGAGGCCAAGGCAGCAGCACCAGCCAAGGCCGAAGCGCCCGCCAAGGCCGAAGCCAAGCCCGCGGCAAAGGCCGCCGCACCAGCGAAAGCCGAAGCCAAGCCCGCCGCCAAGGCTAAGGCTCCTGTGGCCGAGAAGGCACCGACCGCCAAAAAGCCCGCTGCAAAGGCTGCTCCGGCGGCCAAGGCGTCGACAAAAGATGCTGCACCTGCTAAGGCTGCGGCGAAGAACGCAGCTCCCAAGGCTGCTACGAAACCCAAGAAGTAAGAGCACAGACGATGGCACATAAGAAAGCAGGCGGTTCTTCGCGCAACGGCCGCGACTCGGAATCGAAGCGCCTCGGCGTCAAGAAGTTCGGCAGCGAAGCCGTTCGCGCTGGCAACATCATCGTCCGCCAACGCGGCACCAAATGGTATCCGGGCGACAATGTCGGCCTGGGCCGTGATCATACCATTTTTGCGCTGACCGACGGTCGCGTGTGTTTCCGCGATGGCAAATTGGGTCGCAAATACGTCCACGTAGAAGCGATTATGCCGGCCACGGCGGCAAAATAGGGATCGGTCGATAAAGGACTGCTCCCGCAAGGGGGCAGCCCAGATCGAGATCCGTAAAAGGGCTTGAAAAGGGAGAAGAGGGCAGCCCCCTCCTCTCCCTTTTTGTTTGCGTCGCTGTCTTCTCCCGAAACTGAAACATGGCGGCCCTAGCGGGGCGCCGACACGGGAAGGGATTGACCATGTTCGCGCGCACCGAGCGACTATTGCTGAGACCGGGCTGGGCCGAAGATGCGCCCGCGCTGGCGCAGGCGATTGCCGACGAGACGATCGTTCGCAACCTCGCTTCCGCGCCATGGCCGTTCGCGTTGCGCGATGCCGAGGCGTTCCTCGCCGCCCCGCGCGATCCGGTGCTGCCGTCGTTCCTGATCTATCAGCGGACCACGGCCGCGCCCGAACTAGTTGGCGCGTGCGGGCTTGGCCGACGTCCGTCGGGCGCGGTCGAGCTCGGTTACTGGATCGCGCGCGACAGCTGGAATCAGGGCTATGCGACCGAGGCCGGCCACGCCCTGCTCGCCATTGCCGAAGCGCTCGGATTGCAGCGGCTCGAAGCCTCGTTCTTCATCGACAATCCAGCTTCGGGCCGGGTGCTCGAGAAATTGGGCTTCACCCCCACCGGCCTGTCAGTCCCGCGCTACAGCTGCGCGCGCGGGCAGGATTCGGTTGCCCGCCTGTGCCGCAAGGTTTTGGTGAAGGAGGAAGTGAAGATCGCGGCCTAAGCCGCCCGTCTAACCTTCTTCTCGCTATCAAACGCCGCCCCGCTGCTCGCCTCATATTCAGCAATCAGCGGGCGGTCGTCGACGTTCCACGGGTGAAACCCGGGCAGGAAGTAAGCCACCCACGCGGCAAATATCTTGCGCATCATCCCCGGCGAGCCAAGCGCATACCACGCCAGTTTCGTCCAGGCGCGCGGCCCGACGACCCCGTCCTGTCGCATCAACTCGAGCGCGCCCGCCGTCCGGTCGACAACAAAGTTACGCGTTACATAGAGCATCACCAACGCCTTGACCTTCCAGCGCTTGCCAGCGGTCCAGTCCTTGGTTGCGTGGAGCCAGGTGTCAAAAGCGACGCCCTTATGCTCGATCTCTTCGCTGGCGTGCCATTTCCAAAGCGCCGCAGTGGCTTCCTCGGCGCCCGCGAGATGGCGCGGATCGGCGAGCAATTCATGCGCCAGGATCGCGGTGAAATGCTCCAGCGCCATGGTCGCCGCAAGGCTGACGATCTTCGGCTTCGACCGCGTGATCGCCAGGCGCTTTTCGACCTGCGCCTCAAGTCTGGTCAGGTCATAACCCGAATCCGCAGCACGGCGGTTGAACGCCAGATGCTCGCGGCTGTGGACCACTTCCTGCGTGGTGAAATTCTTGATGTCTTCGGCCAGCTTGGGGTCCGCGCCGTCGCGAAATGCGCGCACGCTCTCGACGAAGAACGCCTCGCCCACCGGGAAGGTCGCCGACAGCGCATTATACAGCGCGGTCGCCTCGACCTTGCCGCCGTGCCACAGCCGCGGAGTCGCCGCCTCGCGCCCGAAACGCCGGTCGCGCGGGGTGATCGTCAGGTCAGTCGGGGTAGGCGAAATGCTTGCGGCGTTCATCGAACCACTCCATGCGTTGACCATGAAAAATGGTCCTTGCTGACATAAATGTCAATAACCTTGCCAAAGCGTAAACGCCTGACCCAGGACGAGAGCCGTGCCGCCGCAGTCGCCGCCGCGCGCGCTTTGCTGCTCGATCAGGGTGCCGCTGCGATCACCTTGAAAGCCGTGGCGGCGAAGATCGGCCGCACCCACGCCAATCTGCTCCACCATTTCGGCAGCGTCGCCGGGCTTCACCGCGCACTCGCCGAAGATATTGCGGTCACCGTCTCGGCCTCGATCACCTCGGCCATCGCCAGCCGCCGCCAGGGGCTCGCCACAGAGCGCGACGTGGTCGATGCAATGTTCGACGCCTTCGCGCGTGACGGCGCAGGCGAGCTGATCGGCTGGATCGCCCTCACCCGCCAGCGCGACGCGCTCAAGCCGGTGATCGACACCATCGCCGCCATCGTCGCCGATTTCACCGCTGCGGGCGACCGGCGCCCGATGGACAAGGTCACGCTGGGCCTCGTCCTGCTCGCGGTCGGCGACAGCCTGGTCGGCGAGGAAGTCTCCAAAGGCACCGGCCAGACCCGCGAGGAAGTCCGCCAGATTGCCGTCAGCCAGATCGCCGCCGTGGTGGCGCGCGACTGATTCCGTGACCCCTCTTGAGACGAACTCGCCGCCGACCGGATAGCCTTCTGCGCCCCCTTCGCTTAAGGGGCGCCCATGCATTTTCTCGATCAGGCCAAGATTTTCATTCGCTCGGGTGCGGGCGGCGCAGGCGCAGTCGCGTTCCGGCGCGAGAAGTTCGTCGAATATGGCGGGCCCAACGGTGGCCAGGGCGGCAAGGGCGGCGACATTGTTTTCCAGGCGGTTGCCGGGCTCAATACGCTGATCGACTTTCGCTATACCCAGCATTTCCGCGCGCCCCGCGGCAAGGGCGGATCGGGGTCTAACATGACCGGCGCTGGCGGCGACGATCTGGTGATCAAGGTGCCGATCGGGACGCAAATCCTCGCCGATGACGAGGAGCGCACCCTGCTTGCCGACTTCACCACCGAGGGTCAGACGATCCACTTCCTGCGTGGCGGCGACGGCGGGCGCGGCAATGCCAGTTACAAGACCTCGACCAACCGCGCCCCGCGCCAGCATGGTCCGGGCTGGCCGGGCGAGGAACGCTACGTCTGGTTGCGCTTGAAATTGCTGGCCGATTGCGGACTGCTCGGGCTGCCCAACGCGGGCAAATCGACCTTCCTCAACCGCACCACCAATGCGGTTGCCAAGGTCGGCGAATATCCGTTCACGACGCTCCGCCCGCAGCTCGGCGTGGTGACCCACAAGACCCGCGAATTCGTCCTCGCCGACATTCCGGGCTTGATCGAGGGCGCCGCCGATGGCGCCGGGATCGGCGATCGCTTCCTCGGCCATGTCGAGCGCACGCGGGTTTTGCTTCATCTGGTCGACGCGGCGGGCGAGGATCCGGTCGAAGCATGGCGCATCGTTCGCGGCGAGCTCGAGGCCTATGGCGCGGGGTTGGAGTACAAGCCTGAGGTGCTCGCCTTGTCGCGCACCGATTTGCTGAGCGCGGCCGAAATCAAGAAGATCGAAAAGAAGCTCGCCAAGGCATCTGGCACTGCCCCGTTCATCATCTCGGCGGCGACCGGTGCGGGAATCGAGCCGTTGCTCGATGCGATTCTCGACAAGGTCACTGGCGAAAAGGCCAGCGAGGTCGAGGAAGTGCACGAGGGCGAATGGTCGCCGCTCTGAAGCTGGCGATCACTGGCGGCACCGGCTTCGTCGGCCAGCGCCTGCTCGACCGCGCGCTCGCCCAGGGCCATCGGGTTCGCGCCCTCACCCGCCGTGCGCAGGCGCCGCGCCAAGGGGTGACGTGGATCGATGGCGCGCTCGACCAGCCCGGCAGCCTCGCCGCGTTGGTCGAGGGCGTGGACGCCGTCATCCATGTCGCCGGGGTAGTCAACGCCCCCGACGAAGGCGGGTTCGAGGCCGCCAACGTGCTCGGCACTGGCGCAATGCTCGCCGCCGCCGAACAAGCTGGGGCCCCGCGTTTCGTTTACACCAGTTCGCTCGCCGCCCGCGAACCGCAACTGTCGCTCTATGGCGCGTCGAAAGCCCGCTCCGAAGCCCTCGTCACCGCCTCCCCGCTGTCGACCGCGATCGTCCGCCCGCCCGCCGTCTACGGCCCCGGCGACCGCGAGATGCTCGACCTGTTCAAGATGGCGACGCGCGGCCAAATTTTCATGCCGCCAGCGGGCCGCCTGTCGCTGATCCACGTCGACGATCTCGCCCGCTTACTCCTCCAACTCGCTGCTTCGACCGAGCGCGGCCCGATCGAACCTGACGACGGCCAGCCGGGCGGCTGGACCCACCGCCAATTCGGCAAAGCGCTGGGCCGCGCGGTCGGTACCCCTGCCCGGACCATCGCCACGCCCAGGCTGATGCTTCTGCTGGCATCCCGCATCGACCGGCTGGTTCGTGGCAAGCGCGCCAAGCTGACCGCCGACCGCGTCGCCTATTTCTGCCATCCAGATTGGGTCGCCGATCCGTCCCGAGCGCCCGCGTCCTGGCAAGCCGCCATCTCCACACCGCAGGGCCTGGCCGACACCGCCGCCTGGTATCGCTCGAACGGCTGGCTTTAGCGGAAAAACACCAATTGGATGACCAGCGCCAGTGCGGTTACGATCATGCCGTACAGAAAGAAGGTGAAGCTCCAGTACAGCCAGCGATATTTGTCATTGCGAAGGATGTGCCCATGATCCCATAGATCGCGCGCCAGCCGGCGGTATGTCTCTTCCTCCGACGACAGCACGCGCATCACTTCATCAACATATTCTTCCCTCGGGCAATCGATATAGCTGCCGAAGAACAGAATGTTGACCTTCTTTCCGGTGAGCGGGATCTTGGCTTTCCGCATCCGGTTGGGGCGCACCGTCATGACCCCGAACAGGGTCGCGATGAACGAGAAACTGGTCAGCACGAGCAGCGCGATATTGGCCTTGCCCTCGGCGATGCTGCCGATCGACAGCGAGAAGACTACGAAGCTCGCGCCGAGCAGGATCGAGGCCTTGCTGTCAGCCATTTCGGACAAGGTCATGTTGGTCGAATTGGCCGCCATCAGGAGGTTGTGGACCTCCTTGGGGAATTCATAACCGGGGTCGCCGACGTGCAGTTCGGTTGGGTCGACGATGGTCTTGGGCTCGGGGTCGCTCATCATCCCTCCTCAACTCACCCCGGTCAGGACAAATGCCGCGACGCTGGCGAACATGCCGATAATAAAAATCGAGTAGGCGATCTTGAGCAAGCGATATTTCTTGTGCGCCAGCACCTGGCCATTTTGATAAACGTCGCGGGCCACCATCGCCAAAAACTTCTCCTGGTCGGCCAGCCGGGTCAGCATTTCGGCGACATATTCATGTTCTTTCATGTCGGCGAAGCCACCGAAGAACATCAGGTTTCGCTCACCCTGCAAATCTTTCGCGGCGTGGATCGTCGGCATCACCGCAATCGCGGAAATCACCGCTGATAAAAAGGCCGAAATGCCCAACACCAGCAGCGGCAGCGGCAAATGGCCCCGCGACGTCGCTTGCGCCACGCTGATTGTGAACACCACGAACGAGGCGCCCATCATCATGCTCGCTTTGCGGTCAGCCATCGCCGACAGATGATATTGCGCCTGGCTTGCGGTCCGGATCGCCTGGATCGCGTCGCCGCCAAATTTACGTGTTTCGGTCATTCCCCCGCCTCGCCCTCTTTGCGCCCCAATCGATTGCGAAACGCCACTGCCCCAACTAGGACCGTTTGATGACCAATCGCAACGATACTGCAACCAAGATACTGGGCCTCATCGAACCATTCAACAAGAAGGGTGTCGAGGTGACCGAAGCGACCCGTTTCGCGCAGGATCTGGAGTGGGACAGCCTGACCGTGCTCGATTTCGTCGCCAACACCGAGGACGAGTTCGATATTTTGATCACGATGAACCAGCAGGCCGAGATCGAGACTGTCGGTCAGTTGATCGATGCCGTCGTGGCACTCAAGGCAGCCTGAAATGGGCGACTTGTTTGACAAGTTCCAGCCGCTGATCGACCAGCGCGAGGCATTGCTGTCGACCGGGCTGACCGATCCGTTCAATCTGGTGATGGAAAAGGTAATTTCCCCCACCGTCGCGATCTGCAGCGGCCGCAGAACGATCCTGCTCGGCACCTACAACTACATGGGGATGACGTTCGACCCCGACGTGATCGCCGCTGGCAAGCAGGCGCTCGACGATTATGGTTCGGGCACCACCGGAAGCCGGGTGCTCAACGGGACATACTCGCCGCACAAGGATTGCGAGGCCGCGCTCCGCGAATTCTACGCAATGGACCATGCGATGGTCTTCTCGACGGGCTATCAGGCCAATCTCGGGATCATCAGCACCATCGCCGGCAAAGACGACTACATCGTCCTCGACATCGACAGCCACGCCTCGATTTACGACGGCTGCGCGCTCGGCAATGCCAACATCGTCCCGTTCCGCCACAATGATGTCGAGGCGCTCGAGAAAAGGCTCAAGCGCATTCCCGAGGGTGCGGGCAAACTGGTCGTGCTCGAGGGCGTCTACTCGATGCTCGGCGATATCGCGCCGCTGAAGGAAATGGTTGCGGTGTCGAAGGCGAACGGCGCGATGGTGCTGGTCGACGAGGCGCATTCGATGGGCTTCATCGGCGAGAACGGCCGCGGCGTGGCCGAAGCGCAAGGTGTGAGCGACGATGTCGACTTCATCATCGGCACCTTCTCGAAATCGGTCGGCACGGTCGGCGGATTCTGCGTCTCCAATCACCCCAAGTTTGAGATTTTGCGCCTCGTCTGCCGACCTTACGTGTTCACCGCCTCGCTCCCGCCGTCGGTAGTCGCGACTGCCGCGACTTCGATCCGCAAGTTGATGCATGGCGCCGACAAGCGCGTACATCTGTGGGAGAATTCGAAGAAGCTCCACGCGGGGCTGAAGGGGCTCGGGTTCACACTTGGCACCGACACGCCGCAATCGGCGATAATCGCGGTGATCATGCCCGATCTGGAGAAAGGCGCGATGATGTGGGAGGCGTTGCTCAACGAAGGCCTCTACGTCAACCTCGCGCGGCCGCCGGCAACCCCAGCGAACATGACCTTGCTGCGCTGCTCCCTGTGTGCCGAACATTCGAGCGAGCAGGTCGACGTGATTCTCGGCATGTTTGCTGCCGCCGGGCGTGCCACCGGCTGCATCGCCTGATCGCGGACTCTTTCGCTAGTGAGAGTTGCGGGCTAGAATGACACCATGAACAACAGCGGGGACGAAGCGCGGGGCGACTGGCGGGGTGGATGGGCTGCGGCGATTGCCTTCGTCGCGACGATCGTCCTGCTCGGCATGGTCGTGCTGGTGGCCTTTTCAAACGACGCTCGCGAAAAGGCGCTCACTGCCGAGCGCCATGCGTACGATGTCGCGCTCGTCACCCGCAGCGTCAGCTCGAGCGCATCGCGTGCCGAAGCCGCGCTCGGACGCTTCGTATTAGACGAACAAGAGGACACTACCGGCAACCTTTACTATAGCCAGTGGCGGTTAGCCGGGCGGCAGATTGAGCAATTGCAGGCCCTCGTCAGGGGCAATCCGGCGCAGCGCCAGCGGGTTGCAGACCTGCAGCGCATCTATTCCAAGCGCGGTGAGGAATTGGCGCTGCCGGCGCGCGCAGCAGTGCTCAAGAAGGGTCAGGGCGGAACGGCGTATTTCTTCGCAGCAGGCAAGACCCAGACCCGCATCGACCTGGACGCCAAGCTTGACGAGATCGCGGCGGCCGAACGCGTCTCGCTTCGTCAGCGGATCGAGCAAAGCCAGATTTTCACTGCTGAAGCCGACCGGTTGACCGATTATCTCAGCTGGCTCGGGCTGATCGTCGGGGTCGGCGCCATCTTTCTGGGCGTAATCGCGGTTCAGGCGCTTCGCCAGAACGCCGCCGCCCGCCGCCAGGCCGAAAGCGAGTCCGACCGCGCTGCCCAGCTTGAGGAAGCAGTGCGCGACCGAACCCAGGAATTGTGGGAGGCTAACCAGGCACTCAAGGAAGAAGCGATCGAGCGCCAGGCCGCGGAGGCCCAGCTTCGCCAAGTCCAGAAGATGGAAGCGGTCGGGCAATTGACCGGCGGAATCGCGCACGACTTCAACAATATGCTGGCGGTAGTCGTCGGTGGGATCGACCTCGCCCGGCGACGCCTCAGCGGCCCGCGCAAGGAGGTGATGCACCACCTGACCAACGCGATGGAGGGTGCGACCCGTGCCGCTGCCCTGACCCGCCGCTTGCTGTCGTTCGCCCGCTCCGAGCCGCTCCTCCCGGAGCGGATCGAAAGCGGCGAATTGGTCGGCAACATGTCCGACCTGCTCGACCGCACCTTGGGCGAGCGGATCCGGATCGAAACCAAGCTAGCGCCCCACGCGTGGCCGGTGTTTGTCGACCCTCACCAGCTTGAGAACGCTATCCTCAACCTAGCGGTCAATGCCCGCGACGCAATGGACGGCGAGGGGCAACTGACCATCTCATCGGAAAATGTTACCACCGCCGCCAATGCTGTCGGCGACATCCAGCCCGGCGAATATCTCAAGATTTCGATTACCGACGAGGGCTGCGGGATGAGCGACGAAGTGCGTGAACGCGCCTTCGAGCCATTCTTCACTACCAAACCGGTGGGCAAGGGGACCGGGCTTGGGCTGAGCCAGATATTCGGTTTCGCCCATCAGTCCGAAGGTGAAGTGGGAATCGAAAGCGAACCCGGAAAGGGGACGACCGTGTCGCTTTATTTGCCGCGAACCAAGGCCAGCGCCCCAATCCGCCTTCAGCCGCAAATCAATGGCCGCGACCTCGAACCGACCGTTCCTGGCGCGCGAATCCTGCTGGTTGAGGATGATCCTCGGGTCCGTGCCGCCACCGTCGGGGCGCTCGAGGATCTTGATTATCAGCCAACCGCTTGTTCGAGCGGGGCCGACGCGATTGTCGAGTTCGACGCCCAGACCTTCGATCTCGTCATTTCCGACGTCATCATGCCCGAGATGACCGGCCCCGAACTGATCCGCATCATCAAGGCCAAACGGCCCGACGTCGCGGTGCTGTTCGTCACCGGTTATGTCGGCGATGGCGAGGGCGACGATCTGGTCGGCTACGAACTGCTGCGCAAGCCGTTCACCGTTAGCGCGCTAGCGACCTCGGTAGCAGCGGCCTTGTCGCGGCAATCGGAGCCGGTCAGCGGATCGCCCCCGATTTCAGGAGCTGCGGCAGCAGGCTGATCGCCGCCAGCAATGGATGTCGCTGCTGCCACGGCTTGAGTGCGATCTTGGTCCCCGCGTGGCGGTTGATCTTCCACGCAATATAGTCCGCGCCGCCGCCATAGGTTGCGCTCGCCTTGGCCAGCCGAAGCACCGACAATGCCTTGCCCTCGATCCGCCGCCGGCCCCACTGGCCCGAATTGCCGCCGACGAGCGGCACCGCCGCCTTACCGAACCGGCGATATCGATCGGGATCGGCATCGACGACCGACTGGCTGCGGCCCTTACGCTCGGCGCGAAGCTCGGCCGAATAGGTCAGCGCAAAAGCGCGTCGCCACCAGTCGAGGACGTCCTCTCCAGCGACGCGCCCCGCTGCGCCAAGCAACGTCGGCACCGCCTTGGCCACCGCGCCAATCGCGCGATGCCGCGCGTCGTCATCGCTGGCCCAGACCAGCCGCGACGGCTGCGCGAATCGCGCCCAAACCGACACGTTGCGCGTCGCCGGCCCGTTGAGCCGATCAAAATCGGCTTCGCTCAGCACCGCATATTTGGCCATCAGTCCGTCATGCTCGAATGGGAAGACATTGGGCGGTATCAGGCGGTTGGCCGCCGCCATCCAGCTTTTGGTATAAGCGGCGCGATAGTCCGACACGATCAAGTAGAAATCGAGCATCATGCCGCCTCCTGCGGCATCGTCGAGCTGCTGTTCGCGCAGGCACGATCCGTAAAACAACACCACGCGGCTGGCATCACTATGCTTGGCAGCGATCGCGGCGGCCATTGCGGCGACGCGCGGATCGACAGCTTCGCCAAGCTCGGCGGCGACAAGTTCGCGAAGATCGCTCATATCGCGCGTCAGGCAGCGAGGCGGACGAACGACAGTGGCGAAGCGCGGCGAAGGAGAATTGGCATGCCAATCTCGGCGCTGAACGTCTCGCCATCGAGGATCACTTGGCTCGAATCGCCCTCGATGCTGATCTCGTCGGCTTCTTCGACGTGAACCCCGGTCATCTTGGTCCGCCCGAGCCGTCCGCGAAGCGTCGCGATGAAGGCGTTGAGCAGGGAACCGGCGCGCTGTTCAACCGCGACGAATTTGAGCGTGCCCTGGCCCTGGCCGTTGAGCTCGCCAGACAGCAACAATTTCTCGAGTGTCGTAACGGCGAGCAAGGCAAAGCGCCCGGTGATCGCCCCTTCGCGGCGCACCGAAATGCTTAGCTCACGCGGATCCGGGGGCAGGAATTTCGCTTTAATACCAATTACTTGACGAAGCACCACGGCGAAGAAGGTCAGCACATGGCTAAGCCCGTTGGGGAGCCCCATCGGATAGATGCGATTGCGGCAGTAAAGCATGATGTCGGCCAGCCCGGCACCGCCGAGGAACATCCCGATCACCGGCTTGCCGCCCTTGGCCCCGCCGCTCAGCGCAATCATCTCCCGCGCGACGATATGCGGCGCAAGGTCGTGCTGGGCGAGTGCGACCAGGCGTTCGAGACTGGTCACCGGGTCGCCATGAACCCCCAGATCCATCGCAATCAAATTGGTCTTGCCACTCGGCAGCACCGCCACCGGTGGCACTTCGCCAGCCGCGAAATGATCGCCATTGTGCAATTCGGTCAGCGACGCCTGAACCGTCCCGTCGCCACCGTTGATCACCAGCAGCTTGGGCTTGACCCGGGCAATGGTCTTCATCGCCTCGCCAATCTGGTCGGCATGCTCGACTTCGTAATGGAACACATCGGGATGCGCTGCGCAGAAGGCGCGGATCCGCGGCAGCTGCGCGATATTGCCCGTCGAACGCGGGTTGGACAGCAAGGCGATCCGCGGCCGACCCATTAGCGGGGCCGACTCGCTGCAGTTGGATCGGGTTGAGAACGATAAAGCATGCTTTTGTCTCTCGGTTCGCTATAGCCGACGGGCTTGGCGCCGACCTTCGCGTGGCCAGGCTGGCATTCATCGGCGCGCTTTGCGGCCAAATCATGGTGTTGGGACGACGAAAGTTGCGCAGCGGGAAATTGATTGACCGCTATTTGGCGAAAACCATCGCCGTTCCGCTGCTCGGATCATTGATCCTTGCCGCGATGCTGCTCGTGCTCGACAAGATGTTGCGATTATTTTCTTTTGTGGTCGATGCGGGCGGGCCGGTCAGCGTCGTGTGGCGGATGCTGGCCAATTTGCTGCCCGAATATTTCAGCCTCGGCATCCCGATCGGGCTGATGCTTGGGATCCTGCTGGCGTTTCGCAAGCTGGCCTTATCGTCCGAACTGGACGCGCTCCGCGGAATCGGAATCGGCTATGGCCGGTTGCTTCGGGTGCCGTACATGTTTGCAGTCGTCCTGATGGGGCTCAACCTGGCGATTGTCGGCTGGCTCGAGCCGATCTCGCATTATCGTTATGAAGGGCTGCGCTTCGATCTGCGCTCGGGCGCGCTTGGCGCGGCGATCAAGGTCGGCGAGTTCAACCGGCTCGGTAAACGGCTGACGCTGCGGATCGACAAGAGCAATGATGGCGGCACCCAGCTGAGCGGCATTTTCATCGCCATGGACGACAAGAAGGGAACTGCCGTATCGGCCACCGCCGAACGCGGCCAGTTCCTTGCCACCGACGATCCCGAGACGATCATCTTCCGGCTCAAAAAGGGACGACTGATCCAGCAAGCGAGCAAATTCACCAGCCCGCGCACCTTGGCCTTCGACAGCTATGATTTGCCGATCAACCTGCCGGCCGGGGATCGCTTTCGCCAGCGCGGCAACGGTGAGGACGAGCTGACCCTGCCCGAAGTTGCACGCCAGGCGTTTGGCGATGGCGATGAAAAGACCCGCCGCGCGGCGTGGGCGGACATGAACTTCCGCTTGGTCGAAGTGGTGATGATGCTGATGCTGCCATTGCTGGCGGTGGCGCTTGCGGTCCCGCCCAAGCGAAGCAATTCATCGCTCGGCATTTTCCTGTCGATCGTGATGGTAGTGACCTATCACAAGATCAATCAATATGCCGCCCAAATGGGCACCCAGGGACGGTTCGAACCGTCGCTTGCCCTGTGGGTGCCCTTCCTGATCTTCGTCGGCTTGATCGGCTGGATGTATCATGTGCTTGCCCATCGGCCCGGTGGTCAGCCGATCGGCGCGCTGGAGCGTGGCGCGGCGCGGATCGCCTCCTCAATCCGCCGCTTGTTGCCAACGCGCGAGCGAATCGCATGATCAATTTTGACTTCCTTCCATCGCGGCAGATGGCATTTTACCTGATCCGGCTGTTCCTGACGCGCAGCGCGGCGGTGCTGGTGCTGCTGGTGCTCGTGCTGATGGCGCTCGACCTGCTCGGCGAATCGGGCAAGATCCTCAAGGTCGAGGGCAATGGCGAAGCCGAGCTGTGGCGCTACGTCAGTCTGCGGGTGCCGTTGCTGATCCAGAAATTCCTGCCGTTCGCGGTGTTGCTGGGGACGTTGATCACCTTCACCGGCCTGAGCCAGCATAGCGAAGTGGTGGCGATGAAAGCTGCGGGCCTGTCGGCGCACCAGATCCTCGCGCCGTTGATCCTGGCCAGCCTGGTCATCGCCGCTTTGGCGTTCGCATTCAACGAACGGGTTGCGGTGCGATCGGCGCGGACGGTCAATGCGTGGACCGACAATGATTATGAGCCGATGCGCGATTCAAGCGACTTGCTGTCCAACGTATGGATCAGGGTCGACAATGATTTCGTCCGCGCGCGACTGGTGTCGGGGCGCGGCGCCGGGCTGACGCTGCGCAATGTGACGATTTACGAACGCTCAGGGCCAACGCTCAATCGCGTGGTCGATGCGCAGCGCGCGGTACAGGAAGGTCGCCGCTGGCGGCTGGAAAATGTCAAAAGTTACGACGCTGACATGAACTTGGTGCGCCAGCAGCGTGCAGCTTACGGGCTCGACGGCGTCACTCCCGACCGATTCACCCTGGCAAAAGTTCAGCCCGAGGAACATGCCTTCACCGAGCTTCGCGGATCGATCACCGAACTTGAAGCGGCGGGCCGGCCGACCGAGGAAGCACGATCGGGCCTGTGGCATAAATTGAGCGGGCCATTGTCGGTCGTGCTGATGCCATTGCTTGCCGCCCTGGCCGCATTCGGGCTGGCGAGATCGGGCAAGATGCTGCTCCGTGCCGGCGCCGGAATGGCGCTTGGCTTTGCTTATTTCGTGATCGACAATCTGAGCCTCGCGCTCGGCAATGTCGGTGCTTATCCGGCGTGGCTTGCGGCGTTCGCGCCGTTCTTCCTGTTCCTGCTGATCGGCGAAAGCCTGCTGATCAGGAGTGAGGAGTAGTTCCGCGCCACGAGCTTGCCGCGAGCCGCGCGACGAGTGGCCACAATCCGCGATAATTGGCCGAATGGTAGGCCGAATCGACCCCCATTTCGCTCCTGAGCCGGCGATGCGCGACGGGCAGCGCATGATACGGAATACCCGGCAGCAAATGATGCAGCGCGTGATAGCGCAGCCCGACCGGCGCCCACAGTTCGGCCCAGATGCCGGGCGGGGGCACGTTGACGGTATCGAGATATTGCTCGGTGACGCTCATTGGATCGCCGTCATTCTCCCACAGATGCGCGACCAGTGTCCGCACCTGATTAAGCAGCATCACGCCCGACGCCACGCCGAGGAAGATCAGGAATGCGCGCAGCGGGATAATCCCGGTGGCGACCATTGTCAGCAATGCGATTCCCCACAAGCTGGCTGCACCCTCCATCACGCCCCACTGCCTGGCAAACTCCCCCTCGGGGGATTTGCGGCGGAAGAGGGGGTTGATCTGCAGCCCGGAAAAACGCTCGACCACCAACTTGCGCAGCGACGGGATCAGCAGCGACAGCGGGGTCAAAACGGCATAGCGGAAGATCAACGCCACCGGCGCCAGCAAGGCGGCGAGCACGAACACCGGCAGGGTCCACGGCTTCATCAGTGCAAGCGGGAGATATTCGGGATCCTCGACCGTGCCATAGCGGATCTTGGCGTGGTGCATGTTGTGAATGCCTTCGTACATGAACGACGGCACGAACAATGGCACCCCGACCAGCGTGTTCCAGACGAGCTTGAACCCGCGCAGTGACCCAGCCTTGAGATGGGTGATTTCGTGGATGAACAATCCGGCCCGATACAGCGCGAGGATCGAGATTATCCCGGCGACTATCGCCAGCGGCAAAATGTGGGTCGCGATCGCTAGCGCCAGCGCGCCATAGCCGATCACTGCCGACCCGATCATGTCCGCCCAATAGATTGGCGCGCTCGGATTGTTGAGCTGGCGAGTAAGGTCGGCGGCGGCGCGCAGCATCGCCTTGTCGTCCCCGCGCGGGCGGGGATCGAGTGTGGCCTGCCCCGCTGGGGCGGCGTGTTTGGCGAGTGCGGTCATGGTCATAAGCTTCTGTCCGGCAAGCGGAATGACTGGAGATAGTGGCATGATCATGGCGATTAAAGGGGTCGCGCCGGGCAGTGGTGACAAGCGCAAGGCGAGTCGCTAGCCAATCGAACATGAACGCCATCAATATCCGCACCATCACCACCAAGCAGGACCACAAGGCGTTCGTCGACTTCGCGTGGGAAGTGTACAAGGACGACCCGGCGTGGGTTCCGCCGCTCAAGGCCGAGGTTCACGGGCTGCTCAACCCGAAGAAGAATCCCTGGTTCGGGCATGGCCATGCGGCATTATTCCTGGCGGAGCGCAACGGGCGCGTGGTCGGGCGGATCAGCGCACAGGTCGATGATTTGGTCCAGACCCACATGGAGGCTGGCCTTGGCCAATGGGGGATGTTCGAAGCGCTCGACGGAGAGGTCGCAGCGGCGCTGATCGCGCATGCGGAAGCATGGCTTCGCGCTGAGGGCATGACCAAGGCGTTGGGGCCAATCTCGATCTCGATCTGGGATGAGCCGGGGCTGCTGATCGACGGCTTTGACCAGCCACCGATGGTGATGATGGGCCATCATTTGCCGACCTACCGCGCGTGGATCGAGGGAGCGGGCTACGCCAAGGCCAAGGATCTCTACACTTACCAGCTCGACATCCGCATCGACATGGTCCCGGTGATCGCCCGGCTGATCAAGGCGGGCGAGAATAATCCGCGAATCCGCATTCGCGAAGTCGATAAAGCAAACTTCGACAAGGAAGCCGCGATCATCATGGGGCTGCTGAACGATGCCTGGTCGGACAATTGGGGCTATGTCCCGTTGACCGAGGCCGAGATCGCCTATGCCGGCAAGAAACTGAAGCCGATCATCTATGAGGATATGGTGCGCATCGCCGAGGTGGACGGCGAGCCCGCCGCGTTCATGATCACCATCCCCGACGTCAACGAGATGATCCGCGACCTGAACGGCAATCTGTTCCCGTTTGGCTGGGCGAAATTGCTGTGGCGCCTGCGCAAGCCGCGCACCCAGCGGGTCCGCGTGCCCCTAATGGGGGTCGCCAAGAAGCATCAGGGGACGCGGCTCGCCGGGCAATTGGCGTTCATGCTGATCGAGTTCATCCGCCGCACCTGCGTCGAGAAATATGGCGTGAATTATGGCGAATTCGGCTGGGTGCTCGAGGATAATCAGGGAATGATGTCGATCGCGCAACTGCCCGGTGCGGACATCAATCACACGTATCGGATTTACGAAAAGGGCTTAACTTAATTCGATGCACACCGGGGCGTGGTCGGAGGCTTTTTCCTCAGCCCGCGCCCATTTGTGAACTTCGGCGCTCCGCAGCCGGTCGGCGGCCTGCGGCGAGCAGAGCAAGTGGTCGATCCTGAATCCCGCGTCGCGTTGCCAAGCACCCGCCTGATAATCCCAGAAGGTGAACAGCTTGGCTTCGTCGGGGTGGAATGCGCGCAAGGCATCGGTCCAACCCTGGTTAATCAGCTTGCGATACGCCGCCTGGCTCTCGGGCTGGAACAAGGCGTCACCGGCCATCGCGCGACGGCTGTAGGTGTCGCGGTCTTCGGGGATGACGTTATAGTCGCCCGCCAACACTGTTGGTTTTTCGGCGGCGAGCAGTTCGGCGGCATGCGCGTCGAGCCGCTTCATCCAGCGCAATTTATAATCGAATTTTTCGGTCCCGATCGGGTTGCCGTTGGGCAAATAGATGGAGGCGACGATCAGCCCGTCGATCTCAGCCTCGATATAGCGGCTATGCGCATCGTCGGGGTCGCCGGGGAGGCCAATTTGGCGGAGCGTCGGCTGGGTTCCCTTGGCGAGAATCGCAACACCGTTGAACCCCTTTTGCCCGTGCCACACCGCCTGATAGCCCGCCGCTTCGATATCGCCGATCGGCAGCGTATCGTCGGCGCATTTCAATTCCTGCAGGCAGACGATGTCGGGAGCTTCGCGCGCAAGATAGTCGATCAACCGCGGCAAGCGCGCGCGGATGCCGTTGAGGTTGTACGTGACCAGCCGCGTCATCAGACCGAGAAGCTCGACCCGCAGCCGCAGCCCGAGGCTGCATTGGGATTGGTCACCTTGAACGACGATCCGCCAAGGTCCTCGACATAATCAACCGCCGATCCGCGCAGCAGGTCGAGGCTGACCGGGTCGACCACCAGGGTGACGCCATCAGTCGCACTGCGAGCATCATCTGCGGCGAATTGGCCAAGTTCAAACTTGTAGGAGAAACCGGCGCAGCCGCCACCGTCGACCGAAAGCCGCAATACCGGGTCAACGCCCTGTTTTTGGGCGATAAAAGCCACGCGCCTGGCGGCGGAGCTGGTGAGCTGGATCTGATCGGTCACAAATGGGAGATAGGGGCGCGAGGCCCCGGCAGCAAGCTTAGCGACGAACCGGCTGCGGACCACCGAGCGCAACGTGCGAGTCCATCGAGACGCCAACCCCGTTCTTCTGCATCGCGAGCAAATAGTCGGTCGACTTCATGAACGGGATCGGATTGACCGCTTTGCCTTCGATCCGCACTTCATAGTGAAGGTGGCTGCCGGTCGACCGGCCAGTCGAGCCCATGCGCGCGATCAGCTGGCCGCGATTGATGTGCTGGCCGGCCGAAACCAGGATTGCCGAAAGATGGCCGTAGCGAGTTTCGATACCGCGACCGTGGTCAAGCTTGATCAGGTTGCCATAGCCGCCGCTGTTAAAGCCAGCCGCGCTGACAATGCCGTCGGCAGTGGCGTAAATCGGAGTCCCCAACGGGCCGGCGAGATCGATTCCCATGTGGCGCGCGACGCTGCCGTTGAATGGATCGGCGCGGGTGCCGTAGCCTGAGGTGAAAGCGGCGATCTTGACCGGCTTCTCGGATGGGACGGCGATCGCGCCAACCTGGAGATTGTCGAGCTTCTTCCAACTCGAGAATAATTGCTTGAAGGTCGAATCGCTGTCGGCCTTGACCGGCTCCAGCGGGCCACCCTGGCCGAGCGACTGCGCGGCGGAGGTCGTTGCAATCTGGCGGAGGATGGCCGGATCAACATCGTCACCGGCGAGCATCGAGGCGAGCAATTGCTGGCGGTCTTCGATGATCTTGATCTTCTGTTCGGTAAGCGAGGTGAGGCGTGAAATGTCGGACGAAACGGTCGCGGCGAGCGGCGCGGCGGAGGGGGTAAACACTCGCACCAGCGAGTAAGTCGAGAAAGCAATCATCAGTCCAAGCGCCAGGGCGAGCAGCATTTGCAAATCGCTCGAAACACGCAAGCGGCGGAGCTGCTTGCCGTCATGGACGAACAGGTCGCGGTCGCGAAACAACGCGCCCGATGCTGCCAAGATGTTCGTCATATTCGCGCGCTCCCAAAGCTCGACCAAACACCGCAGCGGTCAACACCGTGCGGTGGGGGTAATGTTTCAAAACGGAGCTCCCCAGCCCCTCATCCAACCCATGCGTTTGCCCACGCGTTGACTGGAAGCGAGAGTTGTCCCCGAATGGTTAAGCAATTCAACCTCTTGTTCCGTGGTTAAGGATGAACGGCATGAGGTGTGGGACGAAGTGAAGATTTTCGTTGCGCTGAGTTAATAAAAAACCGCCTATCCGCCTGTCTCCCCTCAAAGAATCGAAATATTCGCGAGCCGCTTGTGCGGACGTCGGTTTGCGCTATTGGCGGCGGCGGGCCACGCCGTCCCAACGCGGCGCGCGCTCTCTGTGAGGAGAGACTGATGACTGACAGACCAGCTACCGATGCCGCCGCGCATCGGGCCAAACCAACACCTCGCCCGTTGCGACCGCATTTCTCTTCCGGGCCTTGTGCCAAGCCGCCAGGCTGGGCTCCTGAAAAACTCAACACCCAAGTGCTCGGCCGCTCGCATCGCAGCGGGCTGGGCAAGTCGCGCCTCAAGCTCGCAATCGATTTAATGCGCGAGCAGTTGCGGCTGCCCGACAGTCACCGCATCGGCATCGTCGCCGGGTCGGACACCGGCGCGTTCGAGATGGCGATGTGGGCGATGCTCGGGCAACGCGGCGTGACCGCGCTGGCGTGGGAGAGTTTCGGCGAGGGCTGGGTGACCGACGCCGTCAAGCAATTGAAGCTCGATCCGAATGTGATCCGCGCGGATTATGGCGTGCTGCCCGATCTCGGCGCGGTCGACTGGTCGGACGATATCCTGTTCACCTGGAACGGCACCACCAGCGGGGTGTGCGTTCCCGATGCCGAGTGGATCCCCGCCGACCGCCAAGGGCTGTCTTTCGCCGACGCGACCAGCGCGGTATTCGCGTACGACATCGACTGGGCCAAGATCGATGTCGCGACCTTCAGTTGGCAAAAAGCACTCGGCGGCGAAGGCGGGCACGGGGTGCTGATCCTCGGTCCGCGCGCGGTTGAGCGGCTTGAGAACTTCACCCCCGACCGCCCGCTGCCCAAGCTGTTCCGGATGACCAAAGGCGGCAAGTTGACCGACGGCATTTTCACTGGCGAGACGATCAATACGCCGTCGATGCTTAGCGTCGAGGATGCGATCTTTGCGCTCGAATGGGCCAGGTCGATCGGCGGGCTCGACGGCATGATCGCGCGGACCAAGGCCAATGCCGCGGCGCTCGATGCGATCGTCGCAACACGCGACTGGCTCGGCTATCTCGCCACCGATCCCGCCAGCCGGTCGATCACCAGCGTGTGCCTGACGCTCGTCGGAGCCGATGGCGATCGCATCAAGCGCATGGTCAGACTGCTCGAGGCCGAGCAGGTCGCCTACGACATCGCCGGATACCGCGACGCGCCGCCGGGTCTGCGCATCTGGTGCGGCCCGACCGTCGATGCGGCCGATGTTGCAGCGCTCGGGCCGTGGCTCGATTATGCCTGGGAGCAAACGACGTGACCAAAGTCCTGATTTCCGACCAGATGGATCCCCGCGCCGCTGCCATCTTCCGCGAGCGGGGGATCGAGGTGGACGAGATTACCGGCCAGACCCCCGACGAACTCGCAGCGATGATCGGCGATTATGACGGGCTCGCGATCCGCAGCTCGACCAAGGTCACGCCCGCGATCCTCGCCGCCGCGACCAACCTCAAGGTCGTCGGTCGCGCCGGGATCGGGGTCGATAATGTTGACATCCCCGCCGCCACGCAACGCGGCGTAGTGGTGATGAACACCCCGTTCGGCAATTCGATCACCACCGCCGAACATGCCATCGCCTTGATCTTCGCGCTCGCCCGGCAATTGCCCGAAGCCGACGCTTCGACCCAGGCCGGAAAGTGGGAGAAGAATCGCTTCATGGGGGTCGAGGTCACGGGCAAAACTTTAGGGCTGATCGGTGCCGGGAACATCGGCTCGATCGTCGCCAGCCGGGCGCTCGGGCTGAAGATGAAGGTGGTCGCATTCGATCCGTTTTTGACTCCTGAACGCGCCG
>JBKJUB010000071.1:0-3910 GCA_046590765.1 Sphingomicrobium sp.
CCGACCGACAGCACGCTGCCGACTTCCGAGACTTGCGCGTCGGCGTCGAAGTTCGCGATCTGGTCGCGAATGACGCGGGAGATTTCAGCGGCGCGGATATCCATGTTCAGCCTTTCATAGCTGTAGCTAGAGTGTTCAGTTTGGTAACGATTGAGGCGTCGATCATCTGGCTTCCGAGCCGGACGACGATCCCGCCGAGAATTGAGGGGTCGACCCGCGCGTCGATGATTATGTCCGCCCCACCGACGCGGGCCTTGAGTTTGGTTTTGAGCGCGGCAATCTGGTCGTCGCCGAGCGGATGCGCAGAGGTCACTTCGGCATTGGTCTCGCCGCGCGCGTCCGGCGCAAGCTCGCGGAAGATGCGGATCACCGACTTCAACTCGCTGAAGCGGCCATTGTCGGCGAGCACGCCAAGGAAGCGGCCGGTGATCACGTCGAGCCCAAGTGCGGGGACGAGGGCGCGGATCGTCTTGCCGGCATCGGCGCGGCCGATCAACGGGCTGGTGACGAGCGCGCGGAAATCGGCGGACTCGGTCATTGCCGCCTCGACCGAATCGAGGCTTCGGCCGACCGCATCAACTTGTTGTTCGTCACTGGCGAGGCCGAACAAAGCGGTTGCGTAACGCCCCGCTAAGCTGGCCTGAATGCCGCCGGAATTCTCCACGCGCTATAAGCTCCAGACAGAGATTTGTGCCCCATGCAATAGTCGGGGCGCAGCGAGAAAAAACGCGCGCGCCCCATGGGTTGGCGCGCCCCTAGCAAGCGGTGCGATTCGATGCAAGGCGGCGTCGCGGAGTTTTGCGGGCTTACTGGATGGTTCGCGACAGCCAGCCGATCGGGCCGAGGAACAGGAAAGCGATGCCGAGTGCCACCAGCCAACGGCGGCGGACGAAGCCAAGGGCAACCATTACGCCAATTGCGAAGAAGTCGATCGACCGGTTGGCGAACAGGTCGAGCAGCGACTGGTCGTCGCGCAACGCGGTGGCGATCGCAACCAACTCCGCCCACAGCAGAGTGAGCGCGAATAAGGTCCAAATGTAGCGCGCGTGGCGGTCGTAATATTGCTTGAGGTCGATCCCGTCCTCGTCGACCTTGTCGGGCAGGCTGGCGGCGGACAGCAAGGCGATTAGGATCAACTGGACGAGGGTGGGCAGGAATTCGCCGATACTGACATTTCGCGCGCGTTCGCCGGCAAGCGACCACCAGATTTGGACATTGGTCAGCAGGATCAGCAGCGCGGTCAGCGGAAGCGCCCAGTGCCAGCGCACTGGCGCATCGGCGCGAAGCAAGCGGTTGAGGCTGACGATCTGATCGCTGACTGCGACCCCGACAATGATCGATGCAAAGATGAGCGCTTGTTCCATGGTTGCGGAGGCTAGCGGCTTGCGGTTTGGGCGCAAGAGGCGGGAAGCGGCGGCGGTCGAGGGCCGCTAGGAAATGCGAATGACCTATTCGATTAAGGGACTCGATCCCGCCGCTTTCGCCTTTCTTGTCGGTGCCGATGAGGAATTGCTCGCCAGTCATAGCGCGGTTCGCGTGACTGCTACCGCCAAGCCGGGCTTTCCGTGCCGGATTACATTGGAGGATGCCGAGCCGGGCGAGACGTTAATCCTGCTCAACCACGTTAGCCACGACGTTGCGACTCCCTATCGGTCGAGCTATGCAATCTATGTCCGTGAGGCCGCTCAAGCGGCGACTGTCCATGTCGATACTATTCCGTCGGTATTCGAAGGCCGACCGCTCGGGCTTCGCGGATTTGATAGCGGCGGAATGCTGCGCAAGGCGCTGCTGGCACTTCCGGGGACCGCGGACGCGACGATCAGGGAGCTGCTTAGCTCGCCCGAGATTGCCTACATCGACGCACACAATGCCGCCCACGGCTGCTTCGCGGCGCGGATCGAGCGGAACTAACGTAAGCGCGGTGTTTGATCGCAAGTCATGGGAAGCGGTGGCCAAGGGGCGGGGCTATGGTATGTTCATGATGATGCGAAATATTGACCAAGACGCCGCCTGGGCCGCGTTCGATGCGCGTGACCGAGCGTGGGACGGGCGGGTGATCGGGGCAGTCAGGACGACGCGGATTTATTGCAAGCCAAGTTGCCCGGCGCGGCGGCCGAAGCGGGAGAATGTCGAGTTTTTCCTGGATGCCGGGGCGGCGCGGGCGGCGGGGTATCGGGCTTGCTTGCGGTGTCGGCCCGACGAGGTGGGACGCGATCGGGAGGCGGTGGCCAAGGCGGTGGAGTTGATCGAGACGGCGGAGGAGCCGATCCGGCTTGAGGCGCTGGCGGGGGCGGTGGGCTATGCGCCCCACCATTTCCAGCGCTTGTTCACCCGTGACATGGGCTTGTCGCCCGCCGCTTACGCCCGCGCCATTCGCGCCAGGCGAGCGGAGACGCATCTGACGAAGGAGAAATCGGTGACCGAAGCGATCTACGACGCGGGCTATGCGGCGCCGAGCCGTTTCTATGCCGATGCCAAGGATCGGCTGGGGATGACTCCCTCGGCGTGGCGTGATGGCGGGCGGGGCGAGACGATCCGTTACGTGGTGACCGATAGCAAGCTCGGCCCCTTATTGGTCGCGGCGACGGGCAAGGGCATCTGCCGGCTGACGTTCAACGAGGATGCGGGCGCGCTGCACCGCAAATTCCCCAACGCCGAGATTATCAAAGATGACGGGACGATCGCCGAGTGGGTCGAAGGGGCTCTGCTGGCGATCGACCGACCCGAGGCCGCGCCCGAACTGCCGATCGACGTCCACGGCACCGCGTTCCAGGAAAAAGTTTGGCAGGAGTTGCGCAAGATCCCGCTCGGGCAAACGCGCAGCTACGCCGATATTGCAGCGGCGGTCGGGCAGCCGGGAGCGGTGCGCGCGGTGGGGACCGCAAACGGCAGCAACCCGGTGTCGGTGCTGGTGCCATGCCACCGCGTGATCCGCTCGGACGGAACGCTTGGCGGCTATGGCGGGGGGCTTGAGAACAAGGTCAAGCTGCTGGCGGCCGAGGGGGTCACTATCGGCCAGCCAGCGTTCGATCTTTAGTGCTTAGCTGGGGTTGTCGTCGTCCTGCTTGGGGAGCAGTTCTTTCTCGGCCAGCTTGAGCGCGCCGGGGCCATCGCCTGCTTCGATCAGCTTGAGCACGGTGTACGGCTTATTGTCCTTGGTCTGGCCAAGATCGGGGCGGTAGGCGACCATGCGGATCGCGTCGGCCGCAGCCTTGAGGTTCTTCTGGCGCAGATATTCGACCACGAGGCTGGCAGCGACGACGCCGTCGCGCGGCGCAAGCAAGGTTGCGTAGGTCAAAGCGTCAATCGCCGACTTTGGCGCTGGCTGGTTGGCGGCGCGATAAGTTCGATAATAAAGGTAGAGCGGTTCAGGATCTTCGCGGTCGATCTTGTTCGCCTCGAGGAACCAGCGCCGGGCCTGCTTGAACTCTTCGGCCGATTGCGACTTCTTGGCCCGCGCCAGATAGCTGCGACCCTTGTAGACCATCGCTTCGGTCGATTTGGGATCAATCTTTAGCGCGGTGTCGCTCGCGGTTTCGGCAAGCGCATAATCCTTATTGTCGTAAGCCGCTTCAGCAAGCGTGCGCTGGACCAAAAGGTCGCCCGGATAGCGCCGCGCAATGTCCTTCAACTTGGCTAGAACATAGGATTTGGAAACACTGCCATAGCCGGTTTTGACCTGGATCCGCGACATCATTGCTTCGTCCGCTCCCGGCGGCAGGGTCGTGACCGTTGCGGTTGAGATGTTAAGCTTCGCCGAATTGATCTTGAGGTAGGGGAAGCGCTTGACGTGGACGTAGGATCGCAGCTCCGAATCAAGCTTGCCGAGATCGCCGAAGACCGCCCGGGCGGCATCGAGCGATTTTTCGCCCTTGGTGATCCGTTCGACATAAGCGTCAATCTGGCCGCG
>JBKJUB010000129.1:0-25190 GCA_046590765.1 Sphingomicrobium sp.
GACGATCACGTGGCAGGTCGAGCACGCCATCGCCCCCTCGCATGCGCCTTCGAGCGGCTGGCCATTGGCTTGCGCCACATCGAGCAGCACCGACCCCGCCGCCGCCTCGACCTCGCGATCCAGTTCGCCATCCACCTTGAGGAACCGCACCTTCGTCATGCGGCATAGCTCGCTTGCGCATCGGCGGTCTGGGCGATGGTGCGACACGCCGACACCAGTTCCGCCTCCCCCGTCATCCGCCCGAAGCCAAGCCGGATCGACGATCGCGCCTGCCGATCGTTTAAGCCCAGCGCGCGCAAGACATGGCTCGGCCTTCCCGATCCGGAAGCACAGGCACTGCCCAGCGAGAAGGCCAGGTTGCGCAATTCGCCCACCAGCCGCGCCGCATCGAGCCCGTCACGGCGGATATTGATATTACCGCGATAGCGCTGCTCGACCCCGCCATTGAGCGCCCACCCCTCGCCCAGCGTCGCCAGCGCCACCTCGAATAGTCGCTCGACATGCGTCTGATCCGCCGCGCGCCGCTCATTGGCGATCCGCGCCGCCGTCCCCAGCCCGATGCACAACGCCGGCGACAGCGTGCCCGACCGCAATCCCGCCTCCTGTCCGCCGCCATGCAGCAGCGCGGCGGGCTCATGCCCCTTGCGGATCCACAATCCGCCAACGCCTTTCGGCCCGTGCACCTTATGCCCCGAAATCGCGATCAGGTCGGCCGGCGGCAGGTCGACGCGCCCGAACCCCTGCACCGCATCGCACAGCATCACCGCGCCCACCGCGTGGGCCAAAACGGCCAATGCCGCCACCCGCTGGATCGTCCCAATCTCATTATTGACCAGCATCGCCGCGACCAGCGCCGTTTTCGCGTCGATCGCCTCGGCTGCTTCGGCCAGATCGACCAGCCCGTCGGCGTCCACCCCGAGGCGAACCACTTGATACCCCCGCCCCTCAAGCCATTCGCAGCTGTCGAGGACGGCGGCATGTTCGGTGGCGATGGTCACGATCTTGCGCCGTTCGCTGCGTTCGATGGTGCCCTTGATCGCCCAGTTGAGCGCCTCGGTCGCGCCGCTGGTGAAGATGAACCGCCCTTCGTCGAGCGCGATTTCGGTCAAGATCTGGTCGCGGGCATGCTCAATCGCCGCCGCCGCCTCGGCGCCCCAGCGCGACGGCGAGTGCGGGTTGGCGAATTTCTCCTCGATCCACGGTCGCATTGCCGCCGCTACCTCGGGCGCGACCGGGGTCGTCGCCTGGTAATCGAGATAGATCATGCCGCCCGAATCTTGTCGGAAGCCTTGGCGCCGAGCCGCGCGGCGATCCGGCCATATTCGGCGAGGAAGGCATCGACATCGGCCTCGCTGGTGTCGGGGCCGAAGCTCAGCCGCAGGAACCCGGCCGAGACTTCCTCCGGCACTGCCATCGCGGCGAGCACATGGCTCGCCTTGGCCTTGCCCGACGCGCAGGCACTCCCCGCCGACACCGCAATCCCGGCGAGGTCGAGCTGGATCAGCAGCGAGGCCGAGGTCGCGCCGGGTAGCGAGATGGCGCCGATGGTAGCTGCGCGCGGTGCGCCCTCGCCGATCACCGACGCACCAACCGCCTTCGCTCCATCCTCCAGCCGCGTGCGCAACACCGCCATCCTCGCCATGTCATAGGGCTTGGCGGCGAGCGCAGCGGCGAAGGCGAGCGCGCCGGGCACATCCTGCGTTCCCCGCCGATAGCCTTTCTCCTGCCCGCCACCGCACGGCTCAAGCGTCCCGAGGTCGCGCACCAGCAGCGCGCCAATCCCCGGCGGCCCGCCGAGCTTGTGCGCGCACATCGCGATGAAATCGGCATCGGGCAGCGGCATCTTCGACGCCCCTTGCGCGCAATCGGCGAGCAACAGCGACCCGGCAGCGCGAATCGTCGCCGCGATCCGGTCGAGCGGCTGGACGATGCCGGTCTCATTATTGACCTGCTGGATCGCGATCAGCGCCGGCCCCCTGGCCACCACGGCGTCGAGCGCCGCCTCATCGATCAGTCCGTCGCTGTCGACGGGAAGCACCTGTGCCCCCTCGCCCATCGCGAACGGCACGATGGCATGCTCGGTCGCGCCATAGGCCCGCCCCGTGACGCACGCCCGCTTGCCGACGATCTCGACCGATTCGCTCGCGCCTGAGGTGAAGATGACGTCATGCCGCCAATCGAGCGCCGTCTTGAGCGATTCGCGCGCTTCCTCGAGCAAGGCGCGTGCTGCGCGGCCTTCACCATGCGGCGAATTGGGATTGCTCCACCCGTCGATGCCGCGAATGAAAGCGTCGCGCGCCGCCCCGATCACCGGCGTCGTCGCGGCGTGGTCGAAATAGATACGGTTAGTCACAAGCCTAGAAGTCCCCGAGATTGCCAGCGCAAGCCTCGTCCCTATATAGGCTCTACCTGCGCGGCGCACCTGCCCGCGTGTCCACTTTTCCGTCAAGCGAGCCGCGATCCATGCCCGAAGTCATTTTCCCCGGTCCCGAAGGTCGCCTCGAAGGCCGCTTCCAGCCAGGCCCGCGCCCGCGTGCGCCGGTTGCGATGATCCTCCACAGCCATCCGCAGGCTGGTGGCACGATGAACAACAAGATCGTGCAATTGCTCTACAAGACCTTCGTCCGCCGCGGTTTTGCGACGCTGCGCTTCAATTTTCGCGGTGTCGGCAAGAGCCAGGGAACCTTCGACAACGGCATTGGCGAGCTAAGCGACGCCGCCAGCGCGCTCGACTGGGTCCAGTCGATCCATCCCGAAGCCGAGACGACTTGGGTCGCGGGGGTAAGCTTTGGCGCGTGGATCGGGATGCAATTGCTGATGCGCCGCCCCGAGATCAAGGGCTTCATCTCGATCGCCCCGCCGGCCAACATGTACGACTTCGCCTTCCTCGCGCCCTGCCCCTCGTCGGGGATCATCATCCAGGGCGACGCCGATGAAGTCGTCACCCCGCTCGCAGTCCAGAAGCTGGTCGACAAGCTGCGCACCCAGCGGCACATCACGATCCACCACGACACCATCCCCGGCGCGAACCATTTCTTCGCCAACGAAATGGATTTGCTGATGAAAAGCGTCGACGATTATCTCGACATGCGGCTGGACTAGTAGTTTCTTCACACGAAGGCGCAAAGGCACGAAGGCTTGAAAAGAGCGATAGCGCTTCGCGCGAAGCGCCTAAATTCACTTCAAATCCACTTCGTGCCTTCGTGCCTTCGTGCGAAACCCTCTTAAACCGTCCAGATCAGCACATTGCCGATCAGCACTAACGCGGCGACCACCATCAGCACGCCGCGCTTGCGATCGCCGCCGCGCAGCGCGAGCTTGAGGCCGAAGTAAATCAGCACGAATGCGGCGATCATCGCCAACGCCAGCGCGCCTTCTGCGATCAACTGCATTTTGTGAGGCTCCTTTCACGAACACTTAACCCAGATTGTGCCAAGGCTGCGCGGATGCAGCGGGATGTACAACTCAATCGCCTCGAGGAGGCCTTCGAGCGGATCGAGGGGACGATCCTGCCGTGCATCGCGATGATGCTCGACAGCCTGCTCGACGCGTCGGAAAATATGGCCGAGGCCGACCCCAAGGCGCTGGCCGCCGAACTGCAGATTCTCGCCGCCGAGCTCGAGGAACTGACCAAGGCGGTCGAGCGGTCGAGCCCGGCGCATGTCGAACCCGGCGAATATCGTACTGGCACCGCTTAAGCGACCAGCCGCGCGTGCAGCGCCGGGTCGATATTCCCGCCCGACAGCACCACCACCATGTCCTCCTCGACCATCGCCTTGCCGGCGAGAAACAACGCCAGCGCCGCTGCGCCGCCGGGTTCGACCATCAATTGATGCTCGGTCCATGCCCAGCGCACTGCGTCGGCGACCTGGTCGTCGCTGACCGCAATGATCAGCGCGTGGCGCTCCTGAAGGATGGCGAAGGTGATTGGCGAGGCCTTGAGCGTCTGCAGCGCATCACAAAAAGTTGCGGGCGGATCGGGGCCGACGCTCTCGATTGTCCCGCTGGCGAGCGACCGCGCCATATCGTCCCAGCCTTCGGGCTCGGCACCGACGATCCGCACCTCGGGGCACGCCAGCGCAATCCCCGCCGCAAGCCCGCCGCCACCGCAGGGCATGGCGATCAGCGGCGGATCGCCAGCGCCCGCTTCGGTTAGTTGCTCGAGGATTTCGAGCCCGACCGTCCCCTGCCCGGCCACCACGTGACGGTCATCGAACGCGGGAACCACGGTCGCGCCGGTCTCCCGCGCAAGATGGGCAGCAATCGCCACGCGGTCTTCGGTTGCCCGGTCGTAGAAGATGATCTCGGCGCCGAATGCGCGCGTGCCATCGACTTTGATTTGCGGGGCATCGCTCGGCATGACGATCGTTGCCGGGATTCCGAGCCGGCTGGCCGCGATCGCCACGCCCTGCGCGTGATTGCCCGACGAGAACGCCACTACACCCCGCGCGCGCTGATCCGCATCGAGCTGGAGCAGCCGGTTGCTCGCCCCGCGCAGCTTGAACGCGCCGCCGGTCTGCAAGCACTCGCATTTGAGCCAGATTCGCCGCCCCGCCAGGCGCGCTTCGACCAATGGCGTTCGAACCACCTTGCCCGCGATCCGCGCTGCGGCGGCGATGACCTCCCCTTTTTCCATTCTAACCTGTTGTTCCTCTTACCTTTTCGCTCAACCCTGATTGTCCCGCGCCAGATCATGCCCAATGTGCGACCGCCGCATCAAAAAACCTTTACTTGGGCGACCACCACCCATATATCGCCGCCTCCGCTGCCCCATGGGACTTCCAACCGCAAGGCAGCTTCTTCGAACGACACTTGGAGGTCCCTTGAGTTGCACAAATATCCTCGCGCGCTGGGGCTAGCGAAAGCCCCTGACGGTGGCTCCGCCGCCGCAATCGCTCTGGGTCGCCCGGTTCAGCCGGTCACCCTGCTTCGTCCGCACGCCGCGGCCCGGGCCGCCCGATTCTTCGTCGAGAAGTTTCCGGGCAAGTCGCTCTATGCGGTGAAAGCCAATCCGTCGGCGGAATTGCTCTCGATCCTGTGCGACTCGGGCGTGACCCATTATGACGTCGCGTCGCTTGGCGAAGTGCGACTGGTAGCGGCGACCCTGCCCGAAGCCGAACTGTGCTTCATGCACCCGGTCAAGGCCGAGGAAGCGATCGCCGAGGCGTATTTCACCCACAATGTGAAGACCTTCAGCCTCGATACGCTCGAGGAGCTCGACAAGATCGTCAGCGCGACTGCCACCGATGGAGTCGCCGCGACCGACCTCAACCTGCTGGTGCGCCTGCGGGTCAGCTCGGATCATGCCAAGCTCAGCCTGGCCGCCAAGTTCGGTGCCGAGCCCAATGAGGTCAAGGCATTGCTCCAGGCCGCACGCCAGGCGTCGGACGCGCTCGGCATCTGCTTCCACGTCGGCAGCCAGGCGATGAGTCCGGCGGCCTACAGCGACGCGATGAGCCGGGTGCGCGATTCGATTGTCGAGGCGGCGGTAACGGTCGACATCGTCGATGTCGGCGGGGGCTTCCCCTCCTCCTACCCCGGGATGGAGCCACCCCCGCTCGAAGCCTATTTCGAAATCATCCATCACGCTTTCGAAGCGCTGCCGATCAGTTACTCGGCTGAGTTGTGGTGCGAGCCGGGTCGTGCCCTGTGCGCCGAATATGCCAGCGTGCTGGTCCGCGTCGAAAAGCGTCGCGGCGATGAACTCTATATCAACGACGGTGCCTATGGCGCGTTGTTCGATGCGGCGCACATCGGCTGGCGCTACCCGGTCAAGCTGATTCGTGAGGTGATGTCGGACACCCGCCCGATGGCATTCAGTTTCTATGGCCCGACCTGCGACGATCTCGACCGCATGGCCGGCCCGTTCATGCTCCCCGGCGACGTCCAGCCGGGCGATTACATCGAAGTCGGGATGCTTGGCGCTTATGGCTGCGCAATGCGCACCGGGTTCAACGGCTTCGGCGTCGAGGAACGGGTGATCGTCGGCGACGAGCCAATGGCGTCGCTCTATGGAGCGGTTGACGAACCAAAGCGTTCGAACGTCGTCACACTGTAATTAACGCGTAAGAATATTGATTGTGGTCCTCGCGCAAGCGGGGATGACGATGTCATGGAGTGAATAATGACCACCGAAACGCTCACCAAGACCAGCGACGAGACCAAGATCAACGATACCCGCAAGGCGGAACTGCTGTCGTCGACGGTCGAGCATATCGACATTACCAGCTTCGACGCGCGGCCGATCATCGACGCGATGGGCAAGATGAGCTTCACCAGCCGCGACACCGCGCGCGCTGCCAATTTGTATAACCAGATGCTTGCCGACAAGGACTGCTCGGTCATCCTGGTGATCGCCGGATCGACGTCGGCCGGCGGGTGCATGGATCTGTACACCGAGCTGGTGAAGTCGAACATGGTCGACGCCGTAGTCGCCACCGGCGCGACGATCGTCGACATGGATTTCTTCGAAGCGCTTGGCCACAAGCATTACCAAGCGCTTGAAATTCCTGACGATGATACGCTGCGCTCGCTTTACATCGACCGCATCTACGACACCTATATCGATGAGGTCGCGCTGCAGGATTGCGACCATACCATCGGCGCGATCGCCGACAGCCTCGAGCCGCGCCCTTATTCGAGCCGCGAGTTCATCAAGGAAATGGGCAAATGGCTCAAGGCAGGCAATGCCAAGAAGACCAACAGCCTGGTCCAGACCTGCTACGAGCATGACGTGCCGATCTTCTGCCCGGCGTTCGTCGACTCGTCGGCTGGCTTCGGGCTGGTCAAGCATCAGGTTGATGCGATGAAGCGCGGCGGGCGCTACATGGTGCTCGACGCGATCGCCGACTTCCGCGAGCTGACCGACATCAAGATCAAGGCGGGTACGACTGGCTTGCTGATGATCGGCGGCGGGGTGCCCAAGAACTTCACCCAGGACACCGTAGTGTGCGCCGAAATCCTTGGTCACGAGGATGTCGAAGTCCACAAATATGCCATCCAGATCACCGTCGCCGATGTCCGCGACGGGGCCTGCTCGTCGTCGACGCTTCAGGAAGCCGCCAGCTGGGGCAAGGTCTCAACCGCGATGGAGCAGATGGTGTTCGCCGAGGCCACTTCGGTATTGCCGTTGATTGCCAGCGACGCCTACCACCGCGGCCATTGGAAAAACCGCGCCAAGCGCGCCTTCGCGAAGTTGTTCGACTAAAGGTTGCATAACCGAACCGATTGACGCACCTTCTCCCCTCAACTCGGGGAGCAAACAAATGCAACATAGTCCGTTGATTGCGCCGGTAGTGGCGCTGGTCGCCTGGTCGCTGGTGATGCTGACCTGGATGGTGATCTCGCGCATTCCGGCGATGAAGAAGGCCGGAATTGACCTCAAGACCCGGGTCGGCAGTAGCCCCGGCGCGCTCGACGGGGTGGTCGATGACAGCGCGCAGTGGAAGGCGCATAATTACATTCATCTGATGGAGCAGCCGACGATCTTCTACGCGATCGTCTTCGCTTCGATCCTGCTCGGTCTGGATTTTCAGGTAAACGTGTTGCTGGCTTGGGTCTATGTCGCCTTGCGCATCGCTCACAGCATTGTCCAGGCGACGTGGAACCGGATTCTCGTTCGCTTCATCCTGTTCGCGCTGTCCACCTTGTGCCTGCTTGGGCTGACGATTCACGCCGTGGCGCGGATCCTGCACGATTGCGGGTGGCTCAACGGCTGAAAGCACTCGCCAGCTCGACGTGGGTCGACCAGCGGAACTGGCCCACCGGGCGAACCCAGTCGAGCTTGTACCCCCCGCCAACGAGCACTTCGGCATCGCGCGCGAAGGTCGCCGGGTTGCAGCTGACATAGGCGATGCGCGGGACGCCCGAGGCGGCGACCTGTTTGACCTGATCGAGCGCGCCCGAGCGCGGCGGATCGAGGATGATTGCGTCGAATGTGGCGAGCTCGGCCGAATCGAGCGGTCGGCGGTAGAGGTCGCGGTGTTGGACCTCGACGGCGCGCGCCGATGTCATCAGCGCAAGCGCCACATCGCGTGCGGCCTCGGCGGCGGTGACCTTGCCCCCGACCGACAGCGCGAACGTGCCAAGCCCGGCGAACAGGTCGACCGGGCGATGGGCATCGCCGATCGCTTCGCGCACCGAGGCGACCAGCGCGGCTTCACCATCGGCGGTCGCCTGCAGGAAAGCGCCCGATGGCAAGGCGACGGCGGTGTGGCCGAGAGTCACCGTCACCGGGCCCGGCTCGTAGCGCGTTTCCGGCCCGATACCATCGTCGATCGACAGTCGTGCGAGGCGGTTGGCTTCGGCGAAGTCGTTGAGCGCCATTGCGCCTTCGTAGCCAAGGATCGAGACGCCCTTGAGCCCGAGATCGACGCCCTGGTCGGCGAGCGTTAGCTGGACTTCACCGCTGCGCTTGTTGGGCAGGATCGTCAGCAGCAATTTGCGCAGCGGGCCAAGCATCGCGAACAGGCGCGCGTCGAGAACGTGGCATTCCTTGAGATCGACGATGCGGTTGGTCCCGGCCTCGTTGAAACCGAGCTGGACCCCGCCCCCCGCCTTTAGTGCGCGCAAGGTGGCGCGGCGGCGGGTGCTCGGGGGCGAGAGATAGGTGGCGCGAACGTCGGTTGCGATGCCGTGCTGGGCGAGCGCGCCGGTGATCCGGCTGGCGCAATAATCGGCGTAAGCGGCATCGGTGAGGTGCTGGAGCTGGCACCCGCCGCAGACTGGAAAGTGACGGCATGGCGGCACCTGGTGGCCGGGGCCAGGCTGGATGGTACCGTTGTCGAGCAGCACGTCGCCGGGGACCGCAAAGGCGACATGCTTGCCCGACGCGCTGACCCCGTCACCGCGCGCGGCGATGCGGAGTATCGGATCACTCACAACGCCAGCGCTCGGGGGATGGCGCCGACGAGGTCGTCAGCGATCATCGACGGGCCAGCGATTTCGGCGGCTCGGCCGTGGATCCAGACCCCGGCGCAGGCGGCGTCGAACGACGCTAGTCCACGCGCGCGGAAGGCGGCGATGACCCCGGCGAGGACGTCACCGGTGCCTGCGCTGGCGAGCCAGGCGGGGGTTGGCGGGGCGAAGCCGAGTCGGCCGTCGGGCGACGCGACGAGCGTATCCGGGCCCTTATAAACCACCACCGCACCCGATCGACGGGCGGCTTCGAGCGCGCGGTCGGGCTTCGAACCGGGAAGTTCGCCAAACAATTTGACGAATTCCCCTTCGTGCGGGGTAAGGATCGCGTCGTGGCCCTTCAACCGCTCGGGCTCGCCGACGAGGCCAATCGCGTCGGCGTCGATGATCACTGGCTTGGCGACGGTCAGCGCGAGGGTCAGCACGGGCGGGATGTCACCCAGCCCGGGGCCGACGAGGATCGCACCGATGCGCGGGTCGCCCACTTCCGCCGTGTCGGTCTGGACTACGGACGAGGGGAGGTTGTCGATTGCCCGGCTAGTGGAAACGCGGACGTAACCCGCGCCGGCGCGGGCGGCGGCGTGGGCGGCGAGCGCGATGGCGCCGGGCATCTGGCCGGCGAGGCAATGAACCATGCCGCGGGTGAATTTGTTGCCCGCCGGGTCGAGCATTGGAAGAATCGGTCGCTCGATTTCGAACCAGTCGGATTTCGCCGCGAGGCCGATGTCGGCAAGGACGATGCGGCCCATGTGGCGCATCGCCGGCATCAAGTGATGCGCGGGCTTGAGGGTGCCGAAGGTCACCGTCAGGTCGTATATGGCGACGGGGGAAAGGATGGCGCCATCGTCGGTCGAGATGCCGCTTGGCAAATCGCAGGCGATGGCCAATTGGGCGGCATCGATCAGCGCATTTAGCTTCGTGCAAACAGAGTCTTCCAAGCCTCTACTCAGCCCGGTTCCGAACAGACAATCGATCAGCATCGGGGCGGGCTGGGCGGTGGCGAGGATGTCGAGGGTGGCGATGCGGACGGTCATTCCGCGCGCTTCGAGGTGGCGAGCGGCGACGCGGCCATCGCCGCCATTATTGCCGGGGCCGCACAGGATCAATGTCTCGATCGGCCCGGCGAACAACCACGCGGCCTCGGCCAAGGCGGCACCGGCGCGCTCCATCAGCGTATCGACGTCATGCCCGGCTTCGGCGGCGCGCATATTGGCGGCGGTGAGGATCGGGCGGGACATCGGCGGCCCTTAGCGCAGGAAGGTCGCCAGACGCCACCATTGCTCGGGACAAGCGGCGGCAGCGGAATCGCGCGCGGCTTCGTTGGCGAAAAGCGCAAAGCAGGTTGCGCCGCTGCCCGACATGCGGATGAAAGTCGCACCGGGCTGGGCAGCGAGCCAATCAAGAATGTCGCAGATGGCGGGGACGATCGCCCGCGCCGGGGCGTCGAGGTCGTTGCGGCCGTCGCGCCAGTCACCCAGCGGGCCGTGGTCGATCCCGTCCCACCGCGCGAACACCGCGCCGGTCGAGAGCGGCTGGAGCGGATTGACCAGCAACACTGCGGTTCCGGCAATGGCAGGATCGTCCACCAGCTCAAGCCGATCCCCTGCCCCCTCGCCCCGCGCCGCCAGGCTGAGCAAACAGGCGGGAACGTCCGCGCCGAGGGTGGGCGCAACGGCGATGGCGTGAGCTGGGTCGACTGCCCATAATCGGGTCAGCAGGCGAAGTGCAGCCGCCGCATCGGCCGACCCGCCACCAATCCCTGATGCGACAGGCAAATATTTGATCAGGCGGAGCGCAGCCCCCTGCCCGACCCCGGCGGCCTCGCGAAGCGCATATGCAGCGGTCAGCACGAGGTTATCGCCGCTCAGCGCTTCGGCGAACGGCCCCGCGACTTCCAGCGTGACGTCATCGGCCAGCTCGCCCTCGACCCGGTCGCCATCGGTGCAAAACGCGAACAATGTCTCCAGCGCGTGGCGGCCGTCGGGCAATTTGCCGCGGACATGGAGCGCGAGGTTGAGCTTGGCCGGGGCCGGCTCGGCAATCCGCATCAGGGAGAAGCGTTGGCGGTGGTAAGCCCGGTGGCGATCTTCGAATCGAGCCGGACTTTGGCCTTGGCCTCCGCCGTGACCAGCGCCGCTCGCCACGCGAACCGCGCCTCGATCCGCCGGCCCACAGTATAGAGCGCATCGCCGAGATGCTCGCGGATCTCGGCCTGCGCGGGGTCGCCATTGGCAGCGCGCTCGAGCGTGGCGATCGCTTCCGTCGTCCGCCCGCGCTTGTGCTGCGCCCAGCCCAGTGAGTCGGTGATCGAGGCATCGTCGGGGCGAAGCGCGCTCGCCTGCCGCACCATCGCCTCTGCAGCGTCGAGATTCTCGCCGCGTTCGAGCTGGCCGTAGCCAAGGAAATTGAGCAGCAACGGATTGTCGGGCGACAGCTTCATCGCCGCCGCCATGTCGGCTTTCGCTTCGCCCCAGCGATTGGCCGATTCGAGCGCGCTGGCGCGAAACAGATGCAGCGCCCACGGCTGGTCAGCGCCGGGCTGGGTCGCACCGATCGCCAGTGCCCGGCCATAAGCATCGGCCGCTTCGAGATATTGCTCACGCTCGGACAAGGCTGAGCCGAGCCGCGAAAAGCTGTCGGCGCTCGGCGATGCGGCGGCAAACGCCTTGGCCCGCGCCAGCGCCTCATCCTTGCGCCCCGAGGCATTGAGGATCCGCACCTCGGCATCGCCCGCTTGCGACGCGAACGGATCGCTCGGCGATAGCATGCGCAGCATCGCCAGCGATGCGTCGTCGCGGTCAGCTACATCGAGCAGCAAGGCGAGCAGCAACGTCCCCGCGCTGTTCGACGGATTGGCGAAGCGCGCGACCTGGGCGATGCTGATCGGGAGCGACTTGTCCTGCATCTTCGATAGCGCCAGCGACAGGCCGAGCAGCATTTCGCCATAAGCCTTGGCGGGCGTGTCGATTACCTGGTCGAGCGGCTTGTTCGCCGCGAGCCGCGCCTTGCCTTCGGCCAGCGCGCCGCCGTCGCCGGCATCGAGCATCTTGAGCGCGGTTGCTCGATCCCCGACGCGGGCGAAACCGTCGGCAAAGGCGAGCCTTAGCCGATCAGCGCGACCGCCCGCCTTGCTCAGCGCGAGCTCGGCCAGCGGCACCGCCTCCGCAGGGCGTTTCAGTTTGAGCAGGATCAACGCGCGATGCTCGTCGCGGAGCGGCGCAAGCGCGCTTGAATCGGGCACCTGGTTCAAGCTGTCGATGGCATTGGCATCGCGCTTGCCGGCGCGCGCCCACGCCTCGACGAACGGCGACAGGAAGGAGGAATCGATCACCCCGCCGCGGGTGTTCAATATCTCGAGCGCCCTGGCATCCTTGCCCCGGCGAAGTTGCTCTGCGACCAGCAACAGCCGCAAATCGAGCGCGGTCTGGGCGACCGGCACCGGGCGGGCAAGATCGAGCGCGAGTTTCATGTTGCCCGCCTCGATCGCTTGGCCAATGGCGCGGCGGCGGAGCAAATTCTCGCCCGGCGTGTCGCGTACCAGATCCGCGAACAGGCTCGCTGCTTTGGCTGGATCGCCCTGCGCATCGGCAGCACGCGCAGCGATATAGGTCGACAGGCGGTCGCGGTTACCCGGCTCGCGCGCTGCGGCGGGCATGATCAACGCCGCAGTGATCGCGCTTCCCGAGATCAGCCTACATATTGGGGTAATTGGGGCCTCCACCGCCTTCGGGAACCACCCAGTTGATATTCTGGGTCGGGTCCTTGATGTCGCAGGTCTTGCAGTGGACGCAATTCTGCGCGTTGATCTGGAGCCGGGGCAACCCCGCTTCTTCCACAATCTCGTAAACGCCCGCCGGGCAATAACGCTGCTCCGGGCTGTCGTAGAGCGCGAGATTGACCGTGATCGGCACCTCGGCGTCCTTGAGTGTCAGATGGACCGGCTGATCTTCGACATGGTTGGTGTTAGAGATGAACACCGACGACAGGCGGTCGAAGGTCAATTTGCCGTCGGGCTTGGGGTAAGCGATCGGCTTGACCTGATCCTTGCGGCAAATGCGTTCATGGTCGGCGTGGTGCTTGAACGTCCACGGCAGGCTGATCCCGAGCTGGCCGAGCCACATGTCGATCCCGGCGTAGAGGCTGCCCAACGTCCCGCCCCACCGCGCAACCGCAGGCTCGGCGTTGCGGACCATCTTGAGTTCCTTGGCGATCCAGCTTGATCGAACCGCCGGTTCGTAGGCGTCGAGCGTGTCGCTGCGGCGGTCAGCGGCGATGGCGTCATACGCGGCTTCGGCGGCGAGCATCCCCGATTTGATTGCGGTGTGGCTGCCCTTGATGCGCGGCACGTTGACGAACCCCGCCGCGCAGCCGACCAGCGCGCCGCCGGGGAAAGCCAGTTTCGGCACCGACTGCCAGCCACCCTCGTTGATCGCGCGCGCGCCGTAGGAAACTCGCTTGCCGCCCTCGATCTCGGCGCGGATCGCGGGGTGGGTCTTCCAGCGCTGGAATTCCTCATAGGGCGACAGATAGGGGTTTTGATAATCGAGCGCGGTGACGAAGCCCAATGCGACCTGGCCATTTTCCTGGTGGTAGAGGAAGCCCCCGCCCCACGCGTCCTCGAGCGGCCAGCCCTGGCTGTGGATTACACGACCGGGCTTATGAATACCTTCAGGAACGTCCCATAACTCCTTGATTCCCAAGCCATAAACTTGCGGACCTGAGTCCTTGCGGAGGTCGAAGATTTCGGTCAGGCGCTTGGTCAGATGGCCGCGCGCGCCCTCGGCGAAGAAAGTGTAGCGGGCGTGCAATTCCATCCCGGGCTGGTGATCAGGCTTGAAGCTGCCGTCGCGGGCAACCCCCATGTCGCCGGTCGCGACGCCCTTCACGCTGCCATCGTCGTGGAAAAGGATTTCGGCGGCGGCGAAACCGGGGAAGATTTCGACCCCAAGCTCCTCGGCCTGCGATCCCAGCCAGCGGGTGAGGTTGCCGAGGCTGCAGGTGTAGGTGCCCTTATTGTTGAGGAACGGTGGCATCAGCAGGTGCGGGATCGCAAACTTGCCCTTGGCGGTGAGCACCCAATGCTGGTTGTCGCTAACCGGCAAACCGACCGGGGCGCCCTTGTCCTTCCAGTCGGGGATCAGCTCGTCGAGGCCCTTGGGATCGATCACCGCGCCCGACAGGATATGCGCGCCGACCTCGCCGCCTTTTTCGAGCACGCAGACGCTGGTTTCGCGGCCCTTTTCGGCGGCGATTTGCTTGAGGCGGATCGCCGCAGCGAGCCCGGCGGGGCCGGCGCCGACCACCACCACATCATAGTCCATCGATTCGCGATCGCTCATGATTATGCCTTCTGTCGTGCGGCGACCTCTGCTCGCCCTGATATCGTCCTGCACAGCAGTGCCAATTCCTTGACCGCGCCGTCAACCTCGCTGACAGAAGGAATATGGGTGGGGATCAGGATCAAGCAGCCGCAGCGGCGGCGCTGCAATGGTGGATCGACGCGGGTGTCGACGTCGCGGTCAGCGAAACCCCGCGCGACTGGCTTAAGGCCGCGCCGACGCTGGTTGCGCCGCCGATCGAAGTGACGCCGCCGGTGGTGCATGAAGATTTGAGCGCATTCCGCCATTGGTTGTCGAGCGAGCCGGGACTGCCGCTTGATCGTGCGGGCGCGCGCCGCGTGCTGCCCCACGGGGCCGAGGGCGCCGAGGTCATGCTGCTGAGTGATATTCCGGGGACTGAAGATGGCGAGCAGCCGATCGGCGGCGAAGCGTGGGCGCTGATGGTGCGGATGCTCGGCGCGATCGGGATAAGCGCCGAGCAAGCCTACAGCGCGTCGCTCGCCTGCTTCTCGACCCCCGGCGCGAAATTGAACGCGAGCGAGCTGGACAATTGCGCCGACATTGCGCGGCGGCATGTCGCGCTGGTCAAGCCGAAGCGGCTGATCCTGCTCGGCGACGGGCCGACCCGCGCGCTGCTCGGCGAGAAACTGCCGCAGGCGCGCGGACGGGCGCACAAGGTCGATGGCGTGCGCACGATCGCCACCTTCCACCCGCGCTTTCTGCTGACTCGGCCGGGCGACAAAGGGCTGGCTTGGCGCGACCTGTTATTGCTCATGGAAGAGGAAATTTGATGCGCTGGACGCTGGCTTTGCTGTTGGTCGGCGTCGCCGCGCCAGCCATCGCGCAGGACGATCCGCTGGCACCGGTGCTGACCGATCTGCCGCCGCCCAAGCCGGTCGTGCCGGTAGCAGTGGTGCCCAAGGACTGGCGCGGGGTCTTTGCAGCGATCCGCGCCGAGGATTGGGTCGACGCCAAAGCGGGAATCGATACGCTTGGCGATCATCCGCTAAAAGCCGTTGCAAGGGCCGAGCTGCTGACCGCGAAGAATTCGCCCAAGGCCGAACTCGGCACGATCCTGGCGTTGCTCGGCGAGGCGCCCGATCTGCCGCAGGCGGTGCAGTTGCAGCGCATGGCGGTGGCGCGGGGCGCGGTTGATACGCCGGCGATTGCCTATCCGGCGCGGGTAATTCCACTCGCGAGCGCGCCTCGGCGCCATCGCTCCTCCCCGGTCCAGGGCGAGCCCGCCGCCGACGCGCTGCGCAGCGTATTAGAGCCAATGGTCAAAGCCGACCTCGCCGTCGATGCCGAGGCGCTTTACACCGCCGCCGCACCGACGCTCAGCTACGAAGCGCGTGCCGAAGCGGCCCAGCGCGTTGCGTGGATTTATTATGTCACCGGGCTCGATGCCGATGCGCGGCGGGTGGCGGAGACCGGGATCCCGGGCGCGACCGGCGAATGGGGTGCGCAGGCGCACTGGATCGCCGGGCTTGCGGCATGGCGCGCGGGCGATTGCGAGGCGGCCGCGTTGCATTTCCGCGGCGTTGCTTATGGTCGGTCGGAAACCGAGCTGGCCGCTGCCGGGGCCTATTGGGCAGCGCGCAGCGAGATGGCTTGCCGCCGCCCGCAACTGGTCGAGCCATTGATGAAGGCCGCAGCCAAATCGCCCGAGAGTTTCTACGGGCTGGTCGCGCGCGAGACCTTGGGGATGCCCAAGGCGCTGCCGCCGACCGTTCGTCCACCGGCGGCGATCGGCGCGCTGCCCAACGTCCGCCGGGCGATCGAGCTGGCGGCGATCGGCGAGCGGTCGCTGGCCGAGGAAATGCTCCGCCATCAGTGCCGCATCGGATCGCCGTCGAGCCACAGCGCGCTGGCCGCCAAGGCGCGCGAGCTGGATCTTCCCGCTGCCGCTTTCTGGATCGCGCATAATGGCCCGCCCGGCGCAGTCGCCGCCCCGGCCGATCGCTTCCCGCTACCGCGCTGGGCACCGAGCGGCGGCTGGCGGGTTGATCCGGCGCTGGCCTACGCTCATGTCCGCCAGGAAAGTGATTTCCGCATGTCGGCGGTCAGCCCCGCAGGCGCGGTCGGGTTGATGCAGGTGCGCCCCGGCACCGCCGGCGATTTTGCGCGGGCGCGCGGGGTCGCGCTCGGCAATCTCGCCGACCCGGTGGTCAACCTTGAATATGGCCAGAGCTTCATCGAATTGATGCGCGGCAAGGCAGCCACTCGCGGCCAGCTTCCCCGGGTCATCGCCGCGTTCAACGCCGGGCCGGTGCCGGTCGACCGCTGGAACAGCATCAACGACAAGGGCGATCCGTTGCTGTGGATCGAAAGCCTGCCCTATTGGGAAACGCGCTATTACGTCCCCGCAGTGCTGCGCAATATGTGGGTCTACGAAGGCATGGCGGGCACCCCGCAGACGACGCTAAGCAGCATAGCCCAGCACAAATGGCCGAGCTTTCCGGTAGCGCGGGGGTTCGGGACAAGCGGCGCCCGCTAAGAATGTTCTTGTTTCGTTCTAATACCGCACTAACCTGCGGCCATGCCGATCGAATCGACAAAATCACGCGGAGCGACGCGCAATGCGGGGTCCACGCGCTTCAATCTGAAGGAGCATGTGGTCGATCCCGACTGGCTCGATCAGGTCGAGGCGCTCGACGGGGTGCCCAAGCGGCGGACAACGGTGACGATCGAGCGCGCCAAGTCGATCCTGACCCGCAACCGCTCGCCCGACATCGGGTTCGACCGCTCGGTCAACGCCTATCGCGGGTGCGAACATGGCTGCATTTACTGCTTCGCGCGGCCGACGCATGCGTATCATGACTTGTCGCCGGGGGTGGATTTCGAAAGCCGGTTGTTCGTCAAACCCGACGCCGCGAAATTGCTTCACGGCGCCTTGTCGCGGCCCGGCTATGACTGCGCGCCGATTGCGATGGGCACCAACACCGACCCCTATCAGCCGATCGAGGAGCGCTGGCGGGTGACGCGGTCGCTGATCGAGTTGCTGCTCGAGACTCGGCATCCATTCACCATCACCACCAAGTCCGACCGGGTGTTGCGCGATATCGACCTGCTGGTGCCCGCCGCCAAGCTGGGGATCGTGTCGGTGGCGATTTCGGTGACCTCGCTCGATCCCGCGATTGCGCGGACATTGGAGCCGCGCGCCCCGGCGACCCGGAAGCGGCTGGCGGCGGTCAAGGCGCTCAACGAGGTTGGCGTGCCGACCTACGTCGCGATCGCCCCGGTGGTGCCGCAGATCACCGATCATGAGCTTGAGGCGATCGTCGAGGCGGCGGTCGCGGCGGGGGCGCGTGGTGCGTTCTATTTGCCGGTGCGGCTGCCGCACGAGGTAGCGCCACTGTTCCGCGCCTGGCTCGACACGCATTATCCCGACCGAGCGGCCAAGGTGATGGCGACGATCAACGCGATGCGCGGCGGGCGCGACAATGATCCCGATTTCCATAGCCGGATGCAGGGTCAGGGCGTGTGGGCCGACTTGCTTCGCGCGCGGTTCGACAAGGCGGCCAAACGCTATGGCTTGGGCAATATGAAGATCCCGCTGCGCCGCGACCTGTTCGTGCCGCCGGAGGGCGCCCAGATGCGGCTGCTGTAAGATTCGACGAACGGGCGATGACATGGGCGACCGCGCTGGCTAGGCAGTGGGCATGATCCGCACCCTATTCGCCGCGACCCTGCTCGCCACCGCCGCCGCCCTCCCCGCCCAGCTCTCCCCGCAGCAGGTCGCTGCCCTGCGCGATGCAGCGCTCAAGGACGAACATGCATTCGACATTACCGAAGGGCTGACGACCGAGGTCGGGCAGCGCATGGCCGGGACCGAGGCCGAAGCGCGGGCGCGGGCGTGGAGCGCCGCCAAACTCAAGGCGATGGGTTTCGCCAACGTCCGGATCGATCCGTTCACCATGCCGGTGTGGGTGCGCGGCGCCGAAAGCGCATCGATCGTGTCGCCGTTCCCGCAGAAATTGATGATCGCCGCGCTCGGCAATTCTGGCTCGACCCCGCCCGGCGGGCTGGAAGGCGAATTGGTCGGGTTCGACAGCCTCGCCGCGCTCGAAGCCGCCCCCGACGCTGCGGTTCGCGGCAAGATCGTGTTCGTGTCCCACGCCATGCCGCGCACCGAGGACGGATCGGGCTATGGCATTTTCGGCGGCCCGCGCCGCCAGGGGCCGGGCATCGCCAGCCGCAAGGGCGCGATTGCAATCATCATCCGCTCGATCGGCACCGATTATCACCGCAATCCGCACACTGGCGTGATGAATTTCCCCGACGGCGTAAAGCCAATCCCGGCCGGCGCTTTGCCCTTACCCGATGCCGAGCAGGTCCAGCGAATTCTCAAGCGCGCCACCGGCCCTGTGCGGATTCGCTTGCAACTCGAATCGACCAACCTTGTCGGGCAGCAATCGGGCAATGTCATCGCCGAGGTGCCGGGTCGCGATCCCAACCTGCCGCCAATCCTGGTCGGGGGGCATCTCGACAGCTGGGACCTTGGCACCGGCGCGATCGACGATGCCAGCGGCGTCGCCATCGCCGCCGCCGCCGCCAAGCGGATCATGGACGCCGGGCGACCACTGCGGACGATCCGCATCGTCTGGTTCGGGGCGGAAGAAGTCGGGCTGTTCGGCGGGCTCGACTATCGCGCTAAATATGGCAAGCAGCCGCATTATGCGTTGATCGAAAGCGACTTTGGCGCCGATCGCATCTGGAAAGTCGACAGCCGCCTGGGTGATGCGCGCAAGGCCGAAGCAACCGCGATCCAGCTGGCGCTGCAGCCCCTCGGGATCGTCCCCGGCGCGCTCGACGAAACCGAGGGCTCGGACATTGGCCCGATGGCCGGCGACGGGCAGCCGGGCGTGGCGCTGAAGCAAGACGGCTCGCGTTACTTCGATTATCACCACACGCCGGACGACACGCTCGACAAGATTGATCCGGCCCAGCTGCGGCAGAATGTCGCGGCGTGGACTGCGGTGCTGGCCATATTGTCGGGCGGGATCCAGCCGCCGGAGCCTAATCGTCGCCCCCGGCGTTGAGTCAAACGAACAGGAAAAGGAATTTCTCAATGCGCGCAATCATCATTCTCGCCCCGGCACTGCTGCTCGGTGCCTGCCAGGTAACCGAAGATAAGAACAATGGCTCGACCACGGTCGCCTTCAACCAGGACGTTGCTGAAAATGCCGGTGCGGATGTGCTGAATTCGGCGAAGGAAGCGGGCAATGCGATCGTCGCCGATACCAAGCAAGCCGGCGCAGCCGCTGGGGCAGAGGCGCAAAAGGCCGGCGCCGCGATCCGCAACACCGATGTCGACGTGACAGTGAACAACAAGGCCGCAAGCGACAATAAGCAGTAGGCTTGGGGTTTACGCCGGGGGTCAAGGCGCTCTATCGGGCGTCCCGTCGGGGAGTGGCGCAGCCTGGTAGCGCGTCTGCTTTGGGAGCAGAGGGTCGCAGGTTCGAATCCTGTCTCCCCGACCATGATTTGCTGCGCAAATCATTGGCGGCCATGGGTGTGGGCCTGTAGCTCAACTGGTTAGAGCTGGCCGCTCATAACGGCTAGGTTGGGGGTTCGAGTCCCTCCGGGCCCACCAACCTGACCTAGCGTGATCCGGATTCAGGCCTGCAACGGCACATCGAGGCTGAATTGCTCGTCGGCAATTTCCAGCCCGCCACCGGCAATCGCGACCAGCCCGTTGATCAGCCGCAGCGAGAAGCCCAGCCCGAGCAGCGCGCGGTCGGCACCGCCGATGGTAAATTCGGGGTCGAGCAAATCGTCCTTGTCGGCCATGATCGTCGCCTTGGGCCGGGTCAGGGCGAAGCCGAAGCGATCGTCGAGGCGCTTGACCCGAAAGGTCAGCCGTTCGCCCGGCGCGGTCGCGGCCAGCACCGCATCGGTGAAGCGGCGCAACAAGCGGTCGATCAGTTCGGGCTCGAGCGTGCACATGCCGTGGACGTCGGGCGCGTCGACATCGAGCGACACCCCCACTGCCGCCGCGCGCTCGAGCAATCCGTCGATGAAGCCGGGCAGGAAGCTGGCGAAATTGGTCCCTTCCCCGCCGCCGCCGCGTGCGGTTTGCAGCTTGGCAACGAAATCCAAATCCTCCGCCGCCTCGAGCAACGAGCGGGCGTTGGTGACGATCTCCGCCGCGCGCTCGCGATAGCGACGGTGCGCGGGGCCGAAATATTGGCCGTCGATGATTTCTGCAAAACCGATGATCGCGTTGAGTGGGGTTTTGATTTCGTGGATCATCTCGCGCAGCGCGTCATTGCCCGATGGCAATTGCCCACCGGTCCGCGCGGGCAGTGCCTCAGGCTCGGGCTGGCCGCGCCGCGCGATCCCGCGATAACCGATGAACCGGCCATCGCCAGACGCAAACGCTGGCGCGCCGCTGATCTGCCATTCGCCGGCCATCAGCCCATCGTCGCCAAGCTCGAGCAGGCAATCGCGGAACGGGGCGCGGATGACGAAGGCGCGCTCGACGCAATCGTCGACCCCTTCGTCGAGATCGGCAACCGCGATCGATCGGCCGATCAGCGGCCCCCGCGGCGCGCCTTCGACCCATTCAATCTCACCGCCCGGCCCGCATTCCCAGCGGAACAGCGCCGGGACCGGATAATCGCCACCACGCGGCACGGGATCGGGCTTCGGTTGTGCGGCTTGGGCGCGGCTGCTGCGAAGGCGCTCGATCCGGGCGACCACCTCGCTGATCGACGGCACCGGTTCTGCCGCGACTTCGGGCGCTAGTTCGGGTTTCGGCGCGGGCAGCGACGGGCCAGCCTCCTCGGTCGGCGGGCGATTGAGGCTATCGAGAAAGCGGCGAACGTCGGCTGACGCGACGTCGCGCAACGAGGACAGCGCATCGCCAGTCAGCGAAGCCGAAGCGATCAATGGCGCAGCGACCGCCAATTTGTCGGCCGCAAACACACTGAGCAAGGCCAACGGGATCGGCGAACCGGCGATCGAGCGAGCGGCCGCAGCGCGAATCGGCTCGCGGATCGCCTTGCTGTCGGTGCGGATCACGGCGATCGCTTGCTCGAGCAAGGCGCGATCGGCCTGCCCGCTCGACCGGGCGACGAGGTCGACCAGCTGCCGCCAGCGGACCGCACGATCGTGTGGCGAGCTGACGGGCTGCGACAGGACTGTCGTCAATCGATCGTCGAACCGCACTTAAAGCTCACTCCGCCATTTCAAAATGCCTTTGGCGGCAAGCCATTACCGATGGCCGCGGCGGCTGATAGCGAGCGTCGGTTAACCATCCCGAATTGGGACGTTTGCGGCGGAATCGACAACGGGCGCCGGACATAGTCCGACGCCCGTTGAATTGGTTCGACCAAGCTTAGGCCGTAGTCGCCAGCCACAACAGCCAGTAACGTGCGACTTCGGCGTTGGCGCCGGTGACCGCGTTGAGCGCGGCGGTTGCGCCAGCCTTGTCGCCCGAGCGGGCCAGCGCCATCCCGAGGTGTAAATTGGCGAGGCTGGAATCACCGCCTTTGGTCAGCGCGGCGCGGTACAACGGCACTGCTTCGGCATAAGCACCGACGCCGTAAAGGCCGTCACCGGCGTCGATCATCGCCTTGCCATTGGCACCGGCGAGCGCGGCCTTGGCCGACGCATCGATCGCCGCCCGGGCAGGCGCTGCAGCCGACTTTTTGACGACATCGGTGAACGCGCTTTTGGTGGTATCAACCTTGGGCGCGGTCCGAGCTTCGACCATCAACGATTTTGCTTCGCCCAGGCGACCGGCGGCAACCAAAGCGCTGCCGAGCGCGAAATAATCGGCCTCGCCCGACAAAGCATTGGCGGCTCGGCCAAGCCGAAGCAGGTCGATCAACTGAGCCTGCGTCGGGCGATTGAGATCGCGGTAGATGCGCAGCGAATCGCGCCAGCTGGCGGGCGACGGATACGCCGCGACCCACTGGCGCGCGATGTCGTTGGCGAGCGGCATGCGCTGGGCATAAGCGAGGCCGGCGGCGAATTTGTAATTACCTTCCTCGACCTTGGCGCCCGACGCCTTGCTGGCGAGAAAGCTCTTCTGCATCAGCGACACCGCTTCGGCCTTCTGGCCCTGCGAATCCTTGATCGCGGCGAGATTGATCAAGGCCGGGACGCTGTTGGGATTGATCGCCAGCCCCTTGTTGAGTGCCGCAACGGCGAGATCGATCTGCCCGGCCGCCTTGAAGCGGCGGCCAAGATCGGAATAACGAGCGGCGATATCGACGGTTTCGGACGAGCCCGAGGCCTGCATTGCCTCGATCCCAGTCTGGATCGCGGCGTTGTCGTTGGCGGCAAGTGCGGCGCGGGTCTGGTTGGAGGCAACTGCAAACTTGTCGTCGGGGGTCTTGGCGACGGCGCGGGCGGCGGCAAGCTTGGCCGGAATGTTCGCTACGTCCTTGTTGTTAACCGCAGTTTGAAGCTCGATGATCGCTTTTTGCGCACCCGGCGAAATGCTCAGCTTGCGCCCACTGGTCGAGGTCGCGCTGGTGGCGGTTGTCTCGTCCAGTTGCGGCTTGGAATCCCTGGGCTTTTCCGTGCCCAGGCGCTGCGCCGATGCCGGCATTGCAACCACGGTGGCAAGCGCGGCGATGAGGAATTTGGTCTTAGCGTTCATCAAGGCTTCTCCTTGTCCGCGGCCAACACGGCGGCGGGGGGTTGAAATGAGGCCGTGCGGGCATAGACCCGCTTGGATAGGGTGCCAATGGTCTTGGCTATCGCCCAATGAATGCCAATTGAATGGCCTTTTTTCAATAGCTTAGGAAGTTCTTTGACGGCGCGGTTCGCAGCCGCTAGCCGGTCTAGCGATGCTCATCCTGCTGTCCCCCGCCAAAACGCTCGATTTCGACTCCGCTTATGATGACGAGCCGACCCGCGCGCGCTTTGCTACCGAGGCCGGACGGATTGCCCGTGCCGCGTCGATGATCGGGGCCGATGGACTGGCCGAGCTGATGCACATTTCGCCCGCATTGGCCAAGCTCAATCACCTTCGCTTCAAGCGCTTCGCCCGGGCCGAGCCGCGCCCGGCGATCCGCGCCTTTGCCGGTGACGTCTATCGCGGGTTCGATGCGGTCAGCGCCGAGCCTGAGACGATCGCCTTCGCGCAAGATCATTTGCGGATCTTGTCGGGGCTATATGGGGTGTTGCGGCCATTGGACGCGATCCGGCCCTATCGGCTCGAGATGGGGACTAGGTGGGCGCCCGACGGTGATAAATTGACCGACCATTGGGGCGACTGCGTCGCCAAGGCGGTCGCGTGCGACCTTCGCGCGGAGAAGTCGAGGCTGATCATCAACCTTGCCAGCAACGAATATTTCGCCGTCCTCAAGGGCAAGCTCGCCAAATCGGTGCGGGTCATCGCGCCCGACTTTCGAGTCCGCACAGCAAAGGGCCTGCAGTTCCAGAGCTTCACCGCCAAGGTGGCGCGCGGGGCGATGGCGCGCTGGCTGTGCGAGGAACGCGTTGAGGATGCCGCAGCTTTGCCAGCGTTCGATGCCGACGGCTGGCGCTTCGATGTCGACGGGTCGACCTCCGACAAGCCCCGGTTCATCCGCTCATAACCACCGCCCTCGCGCACGTATGTACGCGGGCGCGCGGGGTGGCGCTCAGCTGACCAATCAGCTAGCAGGATGACGGGGCAAAGCCGCCGCTTCGGCGCGTGATTCTCCGCACCGATTTTTAGACCAACAAGACTGGAAATATCTTGGCCACCGAGCCTCCTGCCGACACCGCATCGCCGCCGCCGTCGAGCGAGCATATCGCCCCGATTTCGATCGTCGAGGAGATGAAGACCAGTTACCTCGATTATGCGATGTCGGTGATCGTGGCCCGCGCGCTGCCCGACGTCCGCGACGGGTTGAAGCCGGTCCACCGCCGCATTCTCTACGCCTGCCAGGAAGCGGGCTATGTCGCGGGCAAGGCGTATCGCAAGTCGAGCCGCATCGTCGGTGACGTGATGGGTAAATATCACCCGCATGGCGACAGCGCGATTTACGATGCACTCGCGCGGATGACCCAGGATTGGTCGATGCGGCTGCCGCTGATCGACGGCCAGGGCAATTTCGGATCGATGGATCCCGATCCCCCGGCGGCGATGCGCTACACCGAAGCGCGGCTGGCCAAGGTCGCCAATTTCCTATTGGGCGACATCGACCGCGACACGGTCAATTTCACCCCCAATTACGATGCGTCCGAAAGCGAGCCGCAGGTATTGCCCGCGCGCTTCCCCAACCTGCTGGTCAACGGCGCGGGCGGAATCGCGGTCGGCATGGCGACCAATATCCCGCCGCATAACCTCGGCGAAATGATCGCAGCCTGCCACGCATATATCGAGGATCCGACGATCACCTCCGAAGGGCTGATGGAATATGTCCTCGGCCCCGACTTCCCGACCGGATCGATCATCCTTGGCAAAGCCGGGATCCACGCAGCTTACACCACCGGTCGCGGCTCGATCCTCCAGCGTAGCCGCGCGCATGTCGAGGAAGGGCGCGGCGAGAAGCGCTCGATTGTGCTTACCGAAATCCCGTTCCAGGTCGGCAAGAATGGCTTGGTCGAAAAGATCGCCGAAGCCGCCAAGGACAAGCGTATCGAAGGCGTGTCCGATATCCGCGACGAGTCCAACCGGCTCGGTGTGCGGATCGTCATCGAGCTCAAGCGCGACGCGACCCCCGAGGTCGTGCTCAACCAATTGTGGCGCCACACCCCGGCGCAGTCGAGCTTCCCCGCCAACATGCTCGCGATCCGCGGTGGCAAGCCCGAGACGCTGACGCTGCGCGATTTCATCGAGGCGTTCATCCGCTTCCGCGAGGAAGTGATCACCCGCCGTTCGAAGTTCGAATTGGCGAAGGCGCGTGACCGGGCGCACATCTTGCTCGGGCTGGTGGTCGCAGTGACCAATCTCGACGAGGTGGTGAAATTGATCCGCGGGTCGGCCAG
>JBKJUB010000211.1:0-4527 GCA_046590765.1 Sphingomicrobium sp.
CACATGGCGTAGGTGGCGAGGCGGAAGCCGCGATCGGGCTCGAACTTCTTGACGCCCTGCATCAGGCCGATATTGCCTTCGGAAATCAGCTCGCTGACCGGCAGGCCATAGCCGCGATAACCCATCGCAATCTTGGCGACGAGCCGCAGGTGCGAATTGACCAGCCGCGCGGCGGCGTCGGTGTCGCCTTGCTCGCGCCATGCCTTGGCCAGCATGAACTCCTCCTCGGGGGCGAGGATCGGGAATTTCTTGATCTCGGTCAGATAGCGATTGAGGCCCGCTTCACCGCCGGATGCGGGAATCGAGAGCGCTCTCTTGCCCTGGGTCGTTGCAGGTCGTGCCATAAAAGTCCCAATCTCCTGGGTCGGGGGCGCCGTCGCGTGACGCCTCTAACCGGCCAAATCCTATATACCAAGCTCGCTGAACAGTAACTGCATGTCCGACGGAAGGGCGCTTTCGAACGACAAACGCACCTTGGTGATCGGGTGAATGAAGCCGAGCGCCGCCGCGTGGAGCGCCTGACGCTTGAAGCCGAGGCGCAGCAGCAATTCGCGCTGACGCTGCTTGGGCGAGCGGCCATAGACCGGATCGCCGAGTAACGGATGGCCGATCGAGGCCATGTGGACGCGCACCTGGTGAGTCCTTCCGGTTTCGAGGCGGCACTCGACCAAGGCGGCGTCGCGCAGCTTCTGCTTGACGGTCCAGTGGGTCACCGAGCGCTTGCCACTGCCGTCCTTGACGATCGCAACCTTCTTGCGGTCGGTCGGGGAGCGGGCGAGATAGGCTTCGACGCGGCCGTTGAGCATCGTCGGCACCCCGGTGACGATGGCGAGGTAGCGCCGTTCGATACTGTGGTCGGCGAATTGCTTCGACAGGCCCTCGTGGGCGCGGTCGGTCTTGGCGACCAGCAACAGCCCCGACGTGTCCTTGTCGATGCGGTGGACGATCCCCGGACGCGCGACGCCGCCAATGCCGCTGAGCGACGGCCCGCAATGGTGGAGCAAAGCGTTGACCAGGGTGCCGTCGCGATTGCCCGCGGCGGGGTGCACGACGAGGCCGGCGGGCTTGTCGACCACGAGGAGGTGCTCATCCTCATAAGCGATGACCAGCGGGATTTCCTGCGCTTCATTATGCGCCGGGGTGGGGTCGGGAATGGCGAGGGCGAAAGCCTCGTCGCCGTTCATCTTGACCGCCGGATCACGATAGAGACGATCACCAACCGAGAGCGCGCCGCTTTTGACCAGCACCTTGAGGCGTTCGCGCGACAACGTCGGATGCGCATCGGCCAGCGCGCGATCAAGGCGCCAGCCAGCATGGCGCTCGTCGAGAGCGATGGAAATGATCTGATGCCCCCCGGCCATGCTGAGAATATGGGGAGCAAGTTCAGGGGCTTCAATGGGTGGCTTCTTGCGAATTCGCGGAGAGTGACGCATCACGCCGTCGATGAACGCCATCGATCTTGCAAGCTTGCTCTGTTCGCGCCTGTGCCACGACTTACTGTCGCCGGTCGGGGCGCTCAACAATGGGCTTGAGCTGATGGCCGACGAGCAGGACCCGGCGATGCGCGAGCGGTGCCTCGAACTGCTCAACGACAGCGCGCGGGCGAGCGCCAACAAGCTGAAATTCTTCCGCTTGGCGTTTGGTGCGGCGGGCGGGTTTGGCGAGACAATCGACACGCGTGAGGCGCATGCCGCTTTGGCCGGGCTGTTCGGGGCCGAGAAGCAGCTTGAGCTGGGCTGGATCGTCAACGCCGACGCTTTGCCCAAAGGCGCGGTGAAGCTGCTGCTCAACCTGGCCTTGATCGCGGGCGATGCCCTGGTTCGCGGCGGGCGGCTCGATGTCGGGGCCGAGCAAATCGACGGAAAGATCGAAATTGTGATCCGCGGGGAGGGACCGCGCATCCTGCTCGACCCCAAATTGCGCGAGACACTGGCCAAGGGCAGCTCGGCCGGCAGCGTTGAACCGCGCGCGGCAGGGGCGTGGCTGGCACATGCGCTAGCGAGCGAGGCGGGGGGCGATATCCGCCTGTCCGATCCGTCGGCCGACGTGCTGATGATCGGGGCGACTCTCAACGCGTAAGCGAAGGCGCGGACTAACGCGCTATTAACCCTTTTATCCCCATAAGCCGCTCTGACGCAGCGCAGGGTAAAAGCACGATGGACGATCTGATTGCCGATTTCGTGGCCGAATGCCGTGAAATGCTCGAGGCGCTTGGGGGCGAGATCGTCGCCTGGGAAGCCCAGCCAGACGACCGCGCCCGGCTCGACAGCATTTTCCGCTTTGTTCACACCGTGAAAGGCAATTGCGGCTTCTTCGAATTTCCGCGCCTCGAAGCGCTTAGCCACGCCGCCGAGGATGCGCTGGCCGATTGCCGCGCTGGTCGCCGCACTCCCGATGGCCAGTTGGTCAGCGCCGTGCTGGCAGTAATCGACCGGATTGGCGAGATGGTCGCCGCGATCGAGGCTGGCGAAGATTTCCCCGCTGGTGACGACAGCAGCCTGCTCCATGCGCTCGAGCCCGGCGCCGAAGGGATTTCCGCACCAACCGCAGTCGCGCTGGCCGATGGCAAGGCCTCCGCCGCACCGCGCACCATCCGCCTGTCGGTTGAATTGCTCGACCGGGTGATGAGCGGCGTGTCGGACATGGTGCTGGCGCGTAACGAACTCGCCCGGCGCCTGCGCGAAACCGAAAATGACGTCACCGTCGACGGTGCATTCGAGCGCCTTTCCGGGATCATCGCCGAAATGCGCGATGCAATCACCCGCACCCGGATGCAGCGAATCGAAAATTTGTTCGTCGCCTTGCCGCGCCTGGTCCGCGATTTGTCTGGCGAGCTTGGCAAGCAGATCATGGTCGATATCGACGGCGGCGATGTCGAACTCGATCGTGAAATGATCGAGATGATCCGCGATCCCTTGACCCATATCATCCGCAACGCGGTCGATCATGGCATCGAAAGCCCCGCCGAGCGATTGAAGGCGGGCAAACGCGAGATTGGCTTGCTGACCGTCTCGGCGCGCCAGTCGGGCAACCAGATTTTGATCGACATCACCGACGACGGCAAAGGCATCGACGGCAAGAAACTGGTCGAAAAGGCGCTGTCGGCGGGCACCATCGAAGCAGTCGAAGCCGCCAAGATGACCCCGCGTGAACGGCTCGCTTTGGTATTCGAGGCCGGCCTGTCGACCGCCAAGAAAGTCACTTCCATCTCCGGGCGCGGCGTAGGGATGGATGTTGTCCGCTCCAACGTCGAGCGGATCGGCGGGATCGTCGAAGTCGATAGCAATCCCGGCCACGGCACGCGGATGACGCTTCGCGTTCCGCTGACGCTGACCATCATTCCTGCGCTGACGGTGTCGATCGGCAACCAGCATTTCGCCATTCCGCGCGCCGCAATCGAGGAGATCGTCCGCGCCAATGGCAGTTCGGTCACGCTCGACAGTATTGGCGGTGCCGGAGTGGCCACCATTCGTGGCCGCCGCATGCCCGAGATCAGCCTCGCCGACGTGCTCGGCCTGGCCAGCGACATCCCCGACGAGGAGCGCACGTTGGTGGTGCTCCGTCCGGCCGGCGGCGATCTTTATGCGCTCGCGGTCGACCGGATCCACGATCATGAGGAATTGGTGGTCAAGCCCGCTGCGCCTGCAGTGATGGCCACTGGCCTCTATGCAGGGACGACCTTGGCCGATGACGGCAGCCCGATCCTGCTATTCGACCCGGCGGGCCTCGCCGAAGTCGGCGGGGTCAAGCTCGAGGTCCAGGAGCGCGTGTCGCGGATCGCCGAAGCGACCATCACCAAGACCATCCGCGACGACAATGTCCTGCTGTTCAACGGGCTCGATGGTAACCGCCGCGCTATCCGCCTCGCTTTGGTCGACCGGATCGAGGAAGTGCCGCGCGCGTCGATCCGCAAAGCGGCCGGCCAGCTGCGGGTCCAGCTCGGCGAGCTGATCCTGCCGCTGGCCGGTGCCGACGCGCTCGGCCCCGACGACGACAAGGTTCGCGTGTTCCGGCTGAGCGATGGCCAGCATGAGATCGGCTACGTCTTCCGCGAGGTGATCGACCTGATGACGATCGACCACGAGATCATCGCTGCCGAACATCCCGGCGCGGTCAGCGGGGTCAGCCTGATTGGCGGCGAGCCCGCCGAACTGGTCGACGCGCACTGGCTGTTCGCGCATCACCTCGGCGCCGCGATGGTCCCCGCGCACCAGTCGGTGTGCCGCCTGCCGTCGGACGATCCGTGGATGCAGAACATGCTCCGCCCAATCGTCGAGGCAGCGGGTTACCTGGTGATCGACGAGCATGATGAACTGATCCCCGATTTGGTGATCGCCGCCGATTCGAGTGCGGTTGATGACAGCCACGCTGGCCAGACGTTGGTGCTCCGCGCCGACAAGGACAACGCCGCCGATGACGGCAGCATCTATCGCTACGACCGCGCCGGGCTCCTCAAGGCCCTCAAAACCGCAAGCGCCGGGGGGAAGGGACGATGAGCCAGTTACTGCTGATCGTGTCGATCGCCGG
>JBKJUB010000031.1:0-2801 GCA_046590765.1 Sphingomicrobium sp.
CAGCGGCGCGACGCCGAGCGGCTGAAATGCTTTTACGGCTCAGCGATGACCTCCCCACGCGACAATCATGAGATGATCGAGGCCAATCTGATGGGGGCCGAGGATGGCGACGAGCCGACCCGCATCACCCGCGCGCAATTGATGACCGTGATCCGCCAGCAGGTCGAAAGCCTGACCAGCCAGATCGACGCGGCATTGAAGAGTCTTGGCTTTACCGGCCCGGTCGGGCGGCAGGTGGTACTAACCGGCGGCGGCGCGGAACTGAAGAATATCGCTGATTATATGCAGGGTGTGCTCGGCCGCGCGGTGCGGGTCGGGCGGCCACGCTCGATCACCGGATTGCCCGAAGCGCATAGCGGGCCGGCGTTCGCGACCTTGGTCGGGCTGGCGATGCTGGCGTCGGGGGCGTCGGGGGACATTCGCGATATCGCGCTTGGCAATACGGTCGAACGCAAGAGCGGCGGCGGCTTCGTCTCGCGATTGATGAATGCGCTGAAGCAAGGCTATTAGCAGCGCATTGCGCATGATAGAGTCCCGTCTGGGCTAAGGGGGGACCGGCGATGGCGACCGAATCGCGCGCGCAATCGGGCAATTTGACGCGCTGGCTAGTGCTGCTGCTCGGGGCGGCAATCTTCCTCAATTATGTCGATCGCGGCGCAATCGCGGTGGCGGCACCGGTAATGAAGGGCGAGCTCGGCATGAGCGCGACCGCGTTTGGAGTCGCGGTGTCGGCCTTCTTTTGGGTCTACGCGCCGGTGCAACTTTTGGTCGGCTGGCTGTGCGACCGCTTTTCGGTCACCAAATTGATGGCCGGTGGGATCATCCTGTGGGCAGCAAGCACGTTGATGATCGGGTTCGTCGGCGGGTTCACCTCGTTGCTGGTGCTGCGGGTGATGCTCGGCATCGGCGAAAGCATCGCCTTTCCCGGCTCTTCCAAGATCATCGCCATGCATGTGCCTGCCGAGCAGCGAGGGATGGCCAATGCGGCGGTCGCGGCGGGGATCGCGCTCGGTCCAGCGGTGGGAACGCTGACCGGCGGGTTGATCGTCGCCACATTGGGCTGGCGGGCGATGTTCATCATCTTCGGGCTGGCGACCCTGCTGTGGCTGCTGCCGTGGCGGCAGCTGGTCAGCCGTCTGCCAGTGGTTGCCCCCGATGCCGCACTGGCCCGTGTCCCGGCGCGCAAGTTGCTCGGCAACTGGTCGCTGTGGGCGATGGGGATTGGCCATATGGCGGGCAATTTTTGCTTCTATTTCTTGCTCGCTTGGCTGCCGCTCTTCCTCGTCCAGTCGCGCGGTTACTCGATCGGCCAGATGACCCTGCTGGCCAGCGTCGGCTATGCCGTCCAGGCGGTCGCGGCGCTGGGTTATGGCGCGATTTCAGACCGCTGGACCCGGTCGGGCCGGTCCGAAGCGGCATTCCGCCGGGGGATGATGATTGTCAGCCAGACGCTTGCTGCGGTGGCGATCTTCGGCATCTACCGCAGCGACAGCGTTGGCGCGTTGGTGTTCTGGCTGTGCCTCGGCGGGGCGGCGACCGCGGCTTTGTCGCTGAACCTCTATGCCATCGCCCAGATGTTTGCCGGCCCGCGCGCGGTTGGCACCTGGGTCGGGATCCAGAATGCGGTCGGCAATCTGTCGGGCATTTTCGGGCCGATCATCACCGGCGTGATGATCGACAAGGCGGGCTACGGGAGCGCTTTCTACCTCACTGCGGGCGTGGCGTTATTCGGCGCGTTGTGGTGGGCGTTCGCGGTCCCGGCAATTCGCCAGATCGCGCTCGACTGATCCGTCCCGTTTTGAATCACCAGTGAGCCGCTAGCGCCACGGCGGACCAGTTTTTTCGCCTGCGTTAACGTTTTCGCTTGCCGCTTGAGTCATGATGATTCATTGATTCACCCTGAAGATTCAACGCGCAACGCGAACAGGGGAGGGTCCAAACCCATGAGCATCGATTTCATCCGGCCGGAAGTCGACGAGCTTCGTCCGCGGATCAGCGTTATCGGCGTCGGCGGGGCCGGCGGAAACGCGGTCGCCAACATGATCAAGCGCGACGTGCAGGGGGTCGACTTCATCGTCGCCAACACCGACGCGCAGGCATTGAACGCCTCAGAAGCCGATCGCCGGATCCAGCTCGGGCTCAAGATCACCCAAGGGCTCGGCGCCGGATCGCGGCCCGAAATCGGTCGCGCTGCTGCCGAAGAGACGATCGAGGAAATCGAAAAGGCGCTCGAGGGCGCACACATGTGCTTCATCGCTGCCGGCATGGGCGGCGGCACCGGGACCGGCGCCGCGCCAGTGATCGCCAAGATCGCGCGCGATCGCGGGATCCTGACGGTGGGCGTGGTGACCAAGCCATTCGCGTTCGAGGGCGCGCGCCGTGGCCGCTCGGCCGACAGCGGGATCGAAGAATTGCAGCAGCATGTCGATACGTTGATCGTCATCCCCAACCAGAATCTGTTCCGCCTCGCCAATTCGGACACGACCTTCAAGGAAGCGTTCGAAATGGCCGACGAGGTGCTCCAGCAGGGCGTCCGCGGAATCACCGATCTGATGGTCATGCCGGGTCTGATCAACCTCGACTTCGCCGACGTTCGCTCGGTGATGGGCGAGATGGGCAAGGCGATGATGGGCACCGGCGAAGCATCGGGCGAGAATCGTGCGATCGAAGCCGCCGAAAAAGCGATTTCCAACCCGTTGCTCGACGGAGTCAGCCTGAAGGGCGCCAAGGGCGTGATCATCTCGATCACCGGCGGCGAGGACATGAAGCTGATGGAAGTCGACGAGGCCGCCAGCCACATC
>JBKJUB010000063.1:0-5766 GCA_046590765.1 Sphingomicrobium sp.
CATCGTCACCGCGTCGAACAACACCGACGGTGAACCCGCGAGCTGGCCGTCGGCAGTCAGCGTTCCGCCGCCCAAGGTCGGTGGGCTGCCGGTCAAGGGCGGCGGAACGCTGACTGCCGACGGCCAGCTCGCGGGTTCACCGTCGGTGTTGTTCGACGCGGTGACGATGGTGCTGATGCCCGACGCGGTTGACAAACTGATCAACGACAGCGCCGCCTTGGGCTGGCTGATGGACGCTTATTCGCACTGCAAGACGATTGGCCACTGCAAGGGCTCGATGAAGCTGATCGAGCGCCTCGGACTGGAGGTTGACGCGGGCGTGGTCGGCAACGACCAGTTCGCTAATGTTGCCCCCAAGCGCCACTGGGACCGCGAACCCAAAGTCCGCGACCTGGCTTAAACCAGCGCGGCCTTCAGATCGTCGACCAGGTCGGTTTTTTCCCACGGGAAGAAATCGCCCTCGGGCTTGCGGCCGAAGTGGCCGTAGGCGGCGGTCGGGGCGTAGATCGGCTTGTTGAGCGACAAATGCGTGCGGATGCCGCGCGGGGTCAGCTTGCCAAGCTTGGTGATCGAGTGGATCGCGGCTTCCAGCGCGTCGTCGCCGACTGTGCCGGTGCGGTGCGTGTCGACGTAGAGCGACAGTGGCTCGGACACGCCGATCGCATAGGCCAGCTGGATCGTGCAGCGCGTGGCATAGCCCGCGGCGACAATGTTCTTGGCGAGATAACGCGCCATGTAGGCGGCCGAGCGATCAACCTTGGTCGGGTCCTTGCCCGAAAATGCGCCGCCGCCATGCGGTGCAGCCCCACCATAAGTGTCGACGATGATCTTGCGCCCGGTCAGGCCGGCGTCGCCATCGGGCCCGCCAGTCTCGAAGCTGCCGGTCGGGTTGATGTGATAGACGGTCTCGTCGCTGAGCAAGTTGGCGGGAAGGATGTCGGCGATGACCGCCTTCACGTACGCGTGGAGCTCTGCTTCCTGGTCGCCCTGGTCATAGCCCTTGGCATGCTGGGTCGAGACGACGATCGCGGTCGCGGCGACGGGCTTGCTCTCTTCGTAGCGCAATGTAACCTGGCTCTTGGTGTCGGGCTCAAGGAATTTCGCCGCGCCCGAGTGGCGGTCGGCGGCCATGCGCTCGAGAATTTTGTGGCTATAGTAAAGCGTGGCAGGGAGCAGCTCAGGTGTCTCGTTGGTGGCGTAGCCGAACATGATGCCCTGGTCGCCAGCGCCTTCATCCTTGTTGCCCGAAGCATCGACGCCAACGGCGATGTCCGAAGACTGACCGTGGAGATTGTTTTCGAAGCGGAAGCTTTCCCAGTGAAAGCCTTCCTGCTCATAGCCGATGCGCTTCACGGTCGCGCGAACGACGCGCTCGACTTCCTCGGGGATGCCGGGCGCCCACTGATCATTTTCATAAATTCCCTTGCCGCGGATTTCCCCGGCAAGGACCACCAGTTGCGTGGTGCACAGGGTTTCGCAAGCGATTCGCGCTTCGGAATCAATTCCGAGAAACAAGTCGACGATGGCGTCGCTGATCTGGTCGGAAACCTTGTCGGGATGGCCTTCGGAGACCGATTCGGAAGTGAAGAGATAGGAGCTGCGCATCGGCGGCAAATGTCCTTTTGGGGATATAAGGAAAGCTTTATATCCGGTGCTTTAGCGGCGCACCCGGCGCAGTGCAATCGCCGAAACCAGCAACAGCAGGCTGAGCAGCAGCGGGATAGCATTGCCGAAACGGGCGAACGGACTGGGCGAAGCGGCGGGGCGCGGCAGGTCGGCCCAGATGATCCCGGCGCGGTGCCACGGCAAGGATTCGATCAGATGCCCCTGTGCGTCGACCAGTGCGCTGATCCCGTTGGGAGTCGAGCGGACGACGGGAATGCCTTCCTCGGCGGCGCGGAGCCGGGCCTGGGCAAGATGTTGCGGCGGTCCCCAGCGGCCGAACCAGGCGTCGTTCGAAGGGTTGAACAGGAAGTCGGGGCGGTTGGCGCGATCAACCACATCGCCCGAAAAGATGATCTCGTAGCACAGTTGGAACCCCGCCTTGCCCCAGCCTTCGGGAAGCGCGAGTGTCAACGGGCCAGGCCCGGCATCGAAATCGCCGTCGCCGGGAGCGAGCCGCGACAGGCCGATCGCCGACAGGATCGGGCGCATCGGGAGATATTCGCCATAAGGCACGAGATGCGCCTTGTCATAGCGGCCGATGAACCGTCCACCGGGGCCGAGCACGAACACGCTGTTGGCGGCGCTGTCGGCACGGCGCCCGTCTTTCGACCGCAGCGCGACTCCGCCGGTGAGCAGGACGTCGCGGTCAGTGACTGCAGCGGTGGCCTGGATCCGCTCCTGTTTGACATATGTGCCGGCACCGGGACGGGTGTCGGACAGGGGCACGGTAACCGCCGCTTCGGGCCAGAAAATCAATTCCTGGCGATGATCGCGCGGACGGGTGAGGTCGTTGAGGCGGGCATTGGCGATATTTTCGAATCCTGGCTGCCATTTGACGTCCTGGCCGATGTTTGGCTGGACGATGCGGATCGGGCGCGGGGTTCCGGCAGGCTGGAGCGCGGCGGTGGGGACCAACATGAACGCCAGCACGGCGGCGGCGACCGAGGCGGCGGGCGTGAACGCGCGGCGCCACGCCAGCCACAAGGCGCCGCCGCTGAGCACGACCAAAGCGCCGAGGCCGTAGGTGCCGATCCAGCGGCTGGCGTCGAGCAGTCGCGAATCCACCAAGATCGCGCCGACCGGGTTCCACGCAAAGCCGGTGAACATCGTCGCACGGAGCCATTCGTTGAGAATCCACGCGCCCGTCAAAGCGAGCGCCAGCACCAGCGGCTTGTCGCGCCCGATGCGCCACGCGAGGCCGGTGGCGAGCATCGGATAAATGGCGAGATAAAGCGCCAGCGCGATCACTGCGATCCAGCCGAGCCACACCGGCATCGCTGCCTGGAACGTGAAGGCGGTGGCGATCCAGTTGAGCCCGACCGCAAACTGGCCGACCCCGAACCACCAGCCGAGCCCGATTGCGCGACGCTGGGTCGGGGCGCGGGCGATCAGCTCGAACAGACCGGCGAAGGCGAGCGGCATCAGCGGCCAGAAACCGACTGGCTGAAACGCGAAAGCAGAAAGGGCGCCCAGGCCGAGCGCGATAAGCAGGTGCATCAGCGCTCGCTAGCGACTGGCAACCTGTTGGGGAAGCGCTGCTGAACTGACCCGCCAAACCTTGCCGCCGACATCATCGGCGACGAGCAGGCTGCCGTCCTTGCCGATCTGCACCCCGACCGGGCGGCCATAAGCGGTGTCGCCGATGCGGAAGCCGGACAGGATCGGGATTGGCTTGGCGCCGGTCGGCTTGGCCCCGGCGAAGGGGACGAACACCACTTGGTAGCCGCTGGCGGGCTTGCGGTTCCACGAGCCATGCTCGCCAACGAACGCCCCCGAGGCGAAGCCCGCACCAAGCGTTTGCCCGGCGGAGAAGGTCAGACCCAGCGCGGCCACGTGCGGCCCAAGCGCATAGTCGGGGGCGATCGCCTTGGCGACCATCGCCGGATTGGCGGGCGGGCGGGTATCGATGTGCTGGCCAAAGTAACTGAACGGCCAGCCGTAGAACGCGCCCTGTTTTACCGAGGTGAGATAGTCGGGGACGAGGTCATTGCCGAGTTCGTCGCGCTCGTTGGCAACCACCCACAGTCCGCCGCTCGCCGGGTTAAAGGCGATCCCGACGGGGTTGCGAAGCCCGCTGGCGAAGATCGCGTAGCGGCCCGACTTGGGGTCGATCTGCCATACCGCAGCGCGGCCCTTCTCCATCTCCAGCCCATTCTCGCCGACATTGCTGTTCGATCCGACCCCGACATAGAGGAATTTGCCGTCGGGCGAGGCGACCAGCGACTTGGTCCAGTGATGGTTATAGCCCGACGGCAGCTCGGTCACGAGCCGCGGCTTGGCGGTGATTGCTGTCTGGCCGGGGGCAAACGGGAAAGCGACGACGGCATTGGCATTGGCGACGAACAATTCGCCGCCGACCACCGCCATCCCGAACGGCGAATAAAGGTCATGGTCGATCAATACGGTCCTGGTCTCGGCCACCCCGTCGCTGTCGGCATCGCGCAGCAACAGGATGCGGTTGGGACTGCCCTTGCCCGATCCGGCTTTTTTCATCAGCCAGCCCTGGATTGCGCCCTTGATCGAGCCGCCGGTCTTGTCGGTGCCCGGGTTGTCGGTCTCGGCGACCAGCACATCGCCATTGGCGAGTTCGAGCAGCCAGCGCGGGTGCGTCAGGTCACCCGCAAACTGGTTGACCGCAAGGCCCGTAGCGGGGGTTGGCATCTTGCCCGCGGGCCAGCCTTCGCCCTTAGCGACGTTGACCGTCGGGAAAGTGGACGTCTGCGGCGCGCCAAGTTGCGGGTTGGCGCCTTGCGTGAGCGCGACGTCCTGGGTTGAGGTCGAGCCGCAGGCGGCCAGAAGTAAAGCGAATGGTAGCGGAGTGAGAAGGGCGCGCATCTTGGTCTCCTGGCGGATGATTGCTGATTGCAACGGATCAGCCGCTCGAAGGATGCTTCTCGGGTGCGTGGAGCCGGACTCGGATGATCCGGCGGGTGTCCGAATCGAGCGCTTCCAAGCGCCAGCCACTGGGATGCTGGACGCATTCGCCCTGCGCCGGGATATGGCCGGCGAGCAAGAAGACGAGCCCGCCGAGCGTATCGACCTCATCGTCCTTCGATGCGAGGCGCGGATCCACCGTGGCAGCAAGCTCGTCGAGCTCGACCCGCGCATCGGCTTCCCACACGCCATCCTCGAGCATCACCAGGCTGCTGATTTCTTCCTCGTCATGCTCGTCCTCGATCTCGCCGACGATTTCCTCGACCACGTCCTCGATCGTCACCAATCCCTCGGTGCCGCCAAATTCGTCGACGATGATCGCCAAGTGCATCCGTTCGGCGCGCATCCGGGCGAGCAATTCGAGCACGCCCATCGATTCGGGGACGAACAAGGGCGTGCGCAGCAAGGCATTGATCGACCGATCGATTGCCGGATCACGCCCGGCGAGGAACACGTCCTTGATGTGAATCATGCCGACCACATGATCGAGCGAATTGGCGTAAACCGGCAGGCGGCTGTGCCCGGCCTCGGCGAAGGCGGCTTCGAGATCGTCGAAGCTGATCGTGTCGGGGATGGCGATCATGTCGCCTCGCGTGACCGCGACTTCGCCCGCGGTGCGATCGCCGAAGTGGAGCAGGTTGCGCAGCATCTGCCGTTCGAGCGGGCTGAGGTCGCCGCGACGGGGCGCGGCGGCGTCGGCGTCGTCGATCGCGTCCTCGAGCCGGTCGCGCAGCGTTGCGTCATGATCTTCGCCAAAAATCAGTGCGCGCATCCCACGCCATAGCCGCGATGGACCGTCCTCTTCGGGGTCGCTCGCCATCAGCCGCTTGTCCCATAGGGATCGGCGATGCCGAGCCGCGCCAAGGCACGGGTTTCGCGCGCCTCCATGTCGGTCGCGGATGCATCGTCGAGATGATCATAGCCGAGCAGGTGCAACGTGCCGTGGACCATCAGGTGCGCGGCATGGCGGTCGAACGGGATCTCCTTGGCGGCGGCCTCCGCCGCGCACACGCCGCGGGCGAGAATGATGTCGCCGAGCATCAACTCGGGACCGGGCTCGCCGGCGCCATCGAACTCGCTTGCCTCGGCCATCGGGAACGACAGGACGTTGGTCGGCTTGTCCCTACCGCGCCATTGCTTGTTAAGCGTCTGCACCTCGTCGTCGCC
>JBKJUB010000044.1:0-7236 GCA_046590765.1 Sphingomicrobium sp.
GCCGTTTTCCAGAAACGCTTCACTTCTCGGTCCACGACCGTTTCAGGATGCGCGGCGCAAATACGGCCTCAAACACGCCCATCAAAGCCACCGGTATCCCGAGTAAGGGCAGGCCGCCGGGCTGGACGATGTCGCTGAACCCAACGGCTATTCCGAGCAGGAAAACCGTCACGCCGCTCAAGCGGAGCAAGGCGAATTGCATGAAGCGCTTTTTCCACAGGGCGTCGTCTTCCACGCTCATACCGTGATCCAATGTGCTGCTATGGCGGGCAGCTCGGCCGGATCGAACGCGACTTGATGCGCCCCGGCGCCGCGCAATTCGGCCTCGTCATGATAGCCCCAGCCTGCCCCGATCGCCCCGCAGGACGCGGCGCGGGCGGCGCCCATGTCCCACGACGTATCGCCGATGAAGACGGTGGATTGCGGCGTGGCGCCCGATTCCGTGATGGCAGCGAGCACCATTGCCGGGTGCGGCTTGGAGGGATGCCGGTCGGCGGTCTGGAGGGTGACGAACTTGTCGGCGATCCCATGTGCGGCGAGGCAATGCGCGAGGCCGCGATCGCTTTTGCCGGTAGCGACACCGAGCGCCCAGCCGTCGGCGACCAGCGCGTCGAGCGCGGCGACAATGCCGTCATAGAGCGGTTCCTCGACATAGCCGGACTGGCGCATGGCGATGAACGATTCGCGATAGGTTGCGGACAGCGCTTGGTGGTCGGCGTCGGGAACCAGTTCGGCGAAGGCTTCGTCGAGGCTGAGGCCGATCACGCGTTTGGTGACGGAGCGTGGCGGGCAGTCGAGATTATGTTCGGCGAAGGTGGTACGGAGCGCGCGATCAATGCTCCCGCCGCTGTCGACGAGAGTCCCATCGCAGTCGAAAATCGCCAGTTTTATCATTTGCGGGGGGCGGGCTTTCCAGCTGGCTTGCGGGGCGCTGTTCTGGCGGTCCTTGCCGGTGGCTTGCCGGTCAATCGCGCTTCCCTGGCGGGCGGCTTGCCGGTCGGCTTGCCAGTCGGCTTGCCCGCAGTTTTGCCAGCCGCCCTGCCCGAGGGTTTGCCAGTCTCCCCGCGATCCCCCCGCTCGCCACGTCCACGGCGTTCGCCCTTGCGCTCGCGGCGGCGCGATTTGGCGGCGGCTGCCTCGCGCCGCGCCTTCACCTCGGGGTCGGTCTTGTAGTCGAACGTGTCGAGCGGCAGCGCATCGCCCGCCAGCGGGTCGAAGCCAAGCATCTTGAGCGTCTCGGCGAAATGGACCGGAAGCTCGGCCGTGCCGTCGATCATCACCCCGTCGGGCCCGTCGATCCGGAGCCGCCGCGCGTGCAAATGCATCTTGCGGCTAACCCCGCCGGTGAGGAATGCTTCGGCGCCACCATATTTGGCATCGCCGACGATCGGATGGCCGATCGCCGCCATGTGCGCGCGCAGCTGGTGGGTGCGTCCGGTGAGTGGCTGCAATTCGACCCAGGCGGCGCGATTGCCGACCCGGTCGATCATCCGATAGCGGGTCTTGGCGGTCTGGCCGTCTTTCTCGTCGACGTGCATCTTTTCCCCGCCGCTCCCCGGCTGCTTGGCGAGCGGGGCGTCGACCAACCCCTGATCGAGGCTCGGCACCCCGGTGATGATCGCCCAATAGACCTTGCGCGCGGTTCGCCCGCTGAACGATTTGGAGAAATGCGCTGCGGCCCGCGCCGATCGCGCGACCAGCAGGACGCCGCTGGTGTCCTTATCGAGCCGGTGAACCAACTTGGGGCGCTGTTCATCCGGCCCCGCCAGCCCGCCGAGCAACCGGTCGAGATGCTGGCTGGTCTTGGTTCCACCCTGGGTCGCGAGGCCGGGCGGCTTGTTGAGCAGGAACCAGTCGCGGCCATGATCGATCCTCATCGACTGGATCAATTCGGACTCTTCATCGGTCAGGATGATCGCGGCGCGCCGGGGGCGAAGCTCTTCCTCGTCCTTGGCTTCGGCGGGGGGCACGCGGATCGACTGGCCCGACTCGATCCGGTCGCCCGGCGCGGCGCGCTTGCCGTCGATCCTGATCTGCCCGGTGCGCGCCCAGCGCGACACCTGGTTGAAGCTGACATCGGCCAGATGCCGCTTGAACCAGCGGTCGAGGCGGATGCCGTCATCATCGTCCGCGACGATGAAATTGCGTGATTCCGTGGGGGAGGTCATCGCGGCCCCTTAGCCTAGCGATCGCGTCCCGACCAATAATGAAACGCCTGCCCCTGCAATCGCTTGACCAGACGGCGCGCGGCGAGACCCTTCCAGTCGCCAACATGGCCGTGATTGTCCGCGCCGCCAGCAACCCACCAGCCCTGCCCCGGAAGCCCGTCGGACTGGCGCACGACCAGCACCGCAAGTTCGGGTTCGCCGAGCGCCTCCGCCTCGCGATCAACCGCGCCGAGCACCGCGCACAAAGCGCGCATCTTGGGCCGCGAGAAAGCGAAGCCGAGGTGGCCGAGCATGGCCGAATAAGTAATCGACGAGCCCGCCTTGGCCGAGGCGATCAAATGCGCGCGGACTTCGGCCGGGTCGGCCAGCAAGTTCACGTCGGCGCGTTCATTGGGGCTGGTCGGCGACCGGCGTCAATTCATAAGCGTGAAGCTTGGAGCCGTCCTGCGGCCACGGGATGACCAGCCGCCAACGGAACGGGCCGGTTCGCTCGAGAATTCCGGCCATGTCGCGCTTGGGGTTGTCGCCATAAGCCAGCGGCGCTTCCTCGTCACCCAAGGCCAGGCTGCCGAGGAAAATGAGCCGTTTCGGATCATCATCTTCCCACAAGCGCCCGGCGGGCCGCTGGCTCCCGGTCTGCTTGACGATCGTCAGCAGGTCGCCGTCGACCTCGACGTAGCAGAAGAACGGCTTGAACTTCTCGAACGCCGGCTTGCCGCCAAGCTTGACCAGTCGGCAGCGATAACTGCCCGGTGTCGGGGCTGGGCGCGCCAGAGCGGCATTAACTTTGACCAATTCGCTTTCTTCGCGGATCGCGCTGACGAAGCCCGCCTTGCGTGCATCGGCCAGCCCCGCCGCCCAGGCGCCGCTGACATTCGCCAGCCGCCCCTTGTCCGCCGCACTGGCGATTCCTCGCCACACATCGGCTTTGTTGGGCTCGCCCACGCTGACCAATGCGCGCGGCTTGTCCTTGACCGGAACGCAGCCGCCCAGCGTCGCCGCAGCGACCAATATCGGCAGGATCGAGCGGATCGAGGACAATCGGGAGACTTTCGCTTTATCGATCCTGGCAGAGTGGCACCACCGCGCCGCGCTTTCAACTAACAACGCGTTCGGCATGTCCGTTGACTTGGAGTGCAGTCCGGCTAGGCGAACCGATAATGAACGAACCCGGCCCCAATCCAGTGCCCCGCGACAGCCAGTGGCGCGCCGGACTATTGTATGGCTTGGCGGCTTATGCGCTGTGGGGCGTGATGCCGATCTACTTCAAACAGATCGCCAGCGTCGCCAGCCTCGATATCGTCGCCCACCGGATCATCTGGTCGTTACTGGTCCTCGCGGTCCTGCTGACCATCGCCCGTGCGTGGGGCCAGATCGGCGCCGCAATCCGCAACCGCAAGGTGATGCTGACCCTGCTCGTCTCCTCCGTGCTGATCGCCACCAACTGGCTGCTGTACGTCTATGCGATCAACAACGGCCACATATTGGCCGGGAGCCTGGGCTATTATCTCAATCCACTGGCCAACATCCTGCTCGGCCGGTTCGTACTCGGCGAGGCGCTGTCGAAGCGGCAATGGGCGGCGGTGGGGATTGCCGGTGCTGGCGTGGCGGTGCTTGCCGCTGGCGCTGGAGGGACGTTGTGGCTCAGCCTGGTGCTGTGTTTCAGCTTCGCCAGTTACGGCTTGCTGCGCAAAATCATCGCGGTCGATTCGCTCGCCGGCCTGTCGATCGAAACCTTTATGCTGTCGCCGATCGCGCTTGGCTTCCTGTTGTTGGGTGGTGCAACCGCGCAGCCCATGTTCGCCCATCCCGCGGGGGTCAACGCCTATCTGATGGCGGCTGGGATCATCTCGACCGTGCCGTTGCTATGCTTCACCGCCGCCGCCCGCAGACTGCCTTATTCGACCGTCGGGATGCTCCAGTTCCTCGCCCCAACCCTGCAGTTTGCGCTGGCGGTGGGGATATATGGCGAACCGTTCACTCGCGCCCATGCGATTGCCTTCGGGGCGATCTGGGCGGCGCTGGCGCTATATGCATCATCGCTGATCGGCGACCGCAGGGCGCGCCAGCAAGAAGACACATCCGAACTGGGCGAAGCCTAAACCGCGTGATAGGACATTCTCTATGCTCAATGTCGTTTCGATCATCATCGGCCTCGTCGCCCTGCTATTTGCGATCCCCGCCTTCCTGCCGGTGTTGGCGCTCGCTTATTATCTGATCATTCCTCTTGCGATTATCGGCGCGGTGATTGGCGCGGCGTCGACCAGCAATGCCGGCCGCAACCTCAACCTGTTCGTGATCGTCGTCGGCGTGCTTCGGCTCATGCTGACCGGCGGTTTCTTTTGAGCCGCATCGCAACGCATTGTTTACCCGCCTGCGGTTATTGACCCATTACGGATCGGTCTTGCCTGACCGCCGAGTATGCTTTTTCGTAGAGTGCCGTGTACCGATCAAGGGGCGGGAACGATGGAAAAAGCGCCGCGCGCGCGGCGCGTGCCACTGCAATGCGAGATCGGTTTCCGCCGCCACGGCGACGCACGCTATCGCATTGATTTGATAGACTTTTCATCCGAAGGTTGCTGCATCGCCCCGCCGGTCAAGGTCGAGGAAGGCGAGCGCGTCTTCCTTCGTTTCGCCGATATCGAAGCGGTTGATGGCCGGGTCGCGTGGATCGAGGAATGGCGTGTCGGAGTAAAATTCGACCAGCCGTTCCACCCGGCAGTGTTCGATTCGGTGGTTGCGCAGCTGCGCGGTTGATCAGCGGGTTTTGACGAAGCGCCCCGGCGCGTCCTCGATTGCTTTCTTCTTGCCCTTGCCAGGCACGCGCGCGCCGTCGGGCTTGACTGTCTTGGGAGCTTGCGCCTTGAGCCACTCGATCCAGTCGGGCCACCAGCTGCCCTTATGCTCGGTCGCGCCGGCAACGAACTCGTGGAGGCTCGCCGCCACGCCATCGTTGGTCCAATATTGATATTTTCCCGCCGAGGGCGGGTTGACCACACCCGCGATATGCCCCGACCCGGCGAGCACGAAGCGCTTGGCGCCCGATAGCACGCGCATCAATTTCCACACGCTTGCCGAGGGCGCGATATGATCCTCCCGCCCGGCCTGGATATAGGCCGGGGTGGCGATCTTGGTGAGGTCGATCGGCACTCCGTCGATGCTGATCCCGCCCGGCTGGACGAGCAAATTCGCGCGATACAGGCGAGTGAGGTAATCGCGATGCCATTCACCCGGCAAGTTGGTAACATCGCCATTCCAGTGGAGCAGGTCAAACGGCGGCGGATCGTTGCCCATGAGGTAATTGTTGACCACGTAATTCCACACCAGATCGCGCCCGCGCAGCAGGTTGAAGGTCGCCGCCATCACCCGCCCGTCGAGCACCCCGGTCTCGGCGGTGAGTTTCTCCAGCGTCCCCAGCGTATCGTCGCCGATGAACATCTTGAGGTCGCCGGCGTCCTCGAAATCGACCTGCGCGGTGAAGAACGTCACGCTGGCGACCTTGTCGGCATCACCTTTCGCGGCGAGCATTGCCAGCGTCGCGGCGAGCGTCGTGCCGGCGACGCAATAACCGATGGTGTGGACCGCCTTGACCCCGAGGACGTCGCGGATGACGTCGATCGCCTCGACCTGCGCCGCGACATAATCGTCCATGCCGATGTCGGCGATGGTCGAATCGGCCGATTTCCAGCTGACCATGAACAGGCTGACGCCCTGATCGACCGCCCATTTGACGAAGCTTTTCTCAGGCGTGAGGTCGAGGATGTAGAAGCGGTTGATCCACGGCGGGAAGATCACCAGCGGGGCCTCGAGCACCTCGTCGGTGGTCGGCGCGTAATGGATTAGCTGGAACAGCTTGGTCTCGTGAATCACCTTGCCCGGGGTCGTCGCCAGGTTGCGGCCAAGCTCGAACGCGCCCTCGGGGCTTTGCGTGACCTGTCCGCGCGAAATATCGCCGATCATGTTCTTCAGGCCCGCGAGCAGATTCTCGCCCTTGGTCTCGGCGGTGCGCTTCATCACCTCGGGGTTGAGCAGAGCGAAATTGGTCGGGCTCATCGCATCGACGAATTCCTTGGTCGCGAAGCGCAGGCGGCTGCGCGCATCATCGTCGATCCCGTCGATCTTATCGACCGTCCCCATCAACCGGTCGGCGATGGCGAGATAGCTTTGCTTGACGGTGTCGAACACCGGGTCCTGCCAGCCTTCGCCCGAAAACCGCCGGTCGCGCTGTTCGCCCGCCTCAGTCGCCTGGCCGATCATCTGGCTCCACGCTTCCATCCCCTTCGACCACGCTTCGGCCCCGGCGCTCATCCACTGCATCGGGTCGGCACTGGCGGCGGGCGGCGTGGCGAGGCCGAAACCCGGCATGTTGCTCGCCTTCGACAAATTTTCCGCCCATGCCTCCATCACCATCTGCTGCGCCTTGCCCATCAGCAGGGTCCAGTGCTGGACGTCTTCGAAGCCGGGCAGCGGCGGCGAGGCAGTGGTTTCGGTGTCGTCGGTCATGGCGCTTTCATAAGCGTCATTGCGAGCGAATGCGAAGCAATCCATAGCGCGCGGCCATGACCACTCCAGCCATCCTCCCCGTCGATGCGCTACTGCTGCTCGATTATGTCGGCATTGCCGTGTTCGCGGTGTCGGGCGCGCTGCTCGCCGCGGAGAAGAAGCAGACGCTCGTTACCTTTATCTTTTTCGCCGGGGTAACCGGGGTCGGCGGCGGCACGGTGCGCGATCTGCTGATCGGCGCGCCAGTGTTCTGGGTACATACCAATTCGACCTTGCTGATCTGCATCGCGGCCGCATTCCTCGTCTGGTTCCTGTCGCGAACGACGATCGCGGGCAAAGCCCTGCTATGGTTCGATGCGATCGGGCTGGCGGCTTATTCAACTTATGGCGCGGCCAAGGCGCTCAATTACGGCGTTGCGCCGGTGCCGGCCTTCGCGATGGGGGTGATGACGGCCTGCGTTGGCGGAATTATCCGCGATGTGCTGGCCAATGAGCCGTCGATCCTGATGCGTCCCGAGCTGTACGTTACGGCCGCTGCGCTTGCCTCGGGTCTGTTCGTCGCGCT
>JBKJUB010000081.1:0-3749 GCA_046590765.1 Sphingomicrobium sp.
GATGCGCCGCTGGGCGTCGAACAATTGGTCGAGGCGCTGATCGATCGCGAGGGCGGGTACGTCAATCACCCCGCCGATCGCGGCGGTGCAACCTGCTTCGGGATCACCGAGGCGGTCGCGCGCGCGCACGGCTATGGCGGGGCGATGCGCGACCTGCCGCGCGGTGAGGCTGAGGCGATTTACCGGCGGCTCTACTGGTTGCGACCGCGCTTCGACCAAGTGGCGAAGCGAACGCCGAGGCTTGCGGCCGAATTGTTCGACACTGGTGCCAACATGGGCCCGGCGGTGGCGGCGACCTTCATCCAGCGGGCGCTGACCGCACTTAACCGCAGCGGGCGCGATTATCCTGATCTGGTACCCGACGGGCGGCTTGGCGCGACCAGCCTGGCGGCGCTCGACGCGTTTCTTGCGGTGCGCGGAGCGTCGAGCGGCGAGACGGTGCTGCTCCGCGCGATGGAGGCGTTGCAGGGCGAGCGCTATTTACGACTGGCCGAGCGCCGGCCGGCCAATGAAGCCTTTCTCTACGGCTGGCTTGCCAACCGGATCGGTTCACGATGAGCCGCTTGACGCAGTGGCCGCCGCGCGACTGGCGAGCCTTGATCGCGCTGGTTGCCTCGATTGCCGGGGCGGCGGTGCTGACCGGCTTCTCGGTGTGGCTGGTCAAATTGCTGGTCGCCTTCGCGCGCGCCAACCCCGGGCTTCGGCTGGAGGTGATCCGCGCGCTCGCGACGAGCAACTACGGGTTGCTAGCGATCATCGGCGCGATCCTGCTCAGCCTTGGCCTCGCGATCAACCGCCGGAGCGTCAAGGGAAGCGCGTTCGGGGCAAGCTTCGAGGCTGCGGGTGGGGATGCTGACGATGCCGATCCTCGCTGAAGTCGCGCGCCGATTTGCGCCGTGGATCGCGCTTTTCGGCCTGCTGCTTTTCCTTGCGTTTGCAGGCCCCGCCGCGTGCCGCAAACTTCGCACCGAACAAGCCCGCGCCCGGCTCGGCGAGGAGCAGGTGCGCGCCGCAGCCAAGAGCGGACAAGATGCAGTGGCGACGGTCGGCGCCGCAGGCAAGCGCGAGCAACATTCCGATCAAATGAGTGAAGATCATGAAAAACGTATTCGCAATACACGCGGTGCTGATGCGCCGGTTGATCCTGCTGTGCGCGATGTCGGGCTTGGCGGCTTGTGCCAGCGGGCCGCCTATCGTGACAGCGGGCAGTGCCGGATGCGCCGCATTGCTCCCCGCTGAGTGGCGCGCCGGGGTCGCGGGCGCAACGCTGCCCAACGGATCGAGCGTCGGCGACTGGGTGGTGTTCGGCGATGCCCAGACCGGCAAGCTAGATGAAGCCAACGGCCGCACCCGCGACGCAATCGGCATCGTCGAGCGGTGCGAAGCGCGCGATGGCGAGGCGCTGAAGCGCGCGCGGCGCGGCTGGTTGTTGCGGTTGGCGGGATAAGGTTGGGCCCGGAGCGAGTTGTGAAGCATTGAGCGCGCATGACCAAGCTGTCCCGCCGTTCCTTCGCCCACCGTTCGCTGGCTTTTGCGGGTGGCGGACTGGCGCTGATCGCGCTGGCCGCTTGCTCGCCCGCAGGCCTGCTCAACGGGATCAGCCGGCTAACTGGCGATACCGGCACGCGGGTTGCGGCGCGCGGCGTGTCCTTCGGGGGGAATCCGCGCCAGAAACTCGACGTTTATGTCCCGACAAAGGCCGCAGCCGGCGCGAAATTGCCGGTGGTGATCTTTTTCTACGGCGGCGGCTGGGTCGATGGCGCGCGGAGCGATTATGGCTTTGCAGCGCGGGCATTTGCGGCGCGCGGTTATGTCGCGATCTTGCCCGATTATCGACTGGTGCCGCAGGTTCGCTTTCCCGCCTTCATCCAGGATGGCGCGCTGGCGGTGAAATGGGCGCGCGATCACGCGGCGGAGTTTGGCGGCGACCCGGCGCGGATCGCGGTCGCGGGCCATTCGGCGGGGGCCTATATCGGCGCGATGCTGGCGCTCGACCGGCACTATTTGAGCGATATCGGGATCGATCCGAAGATCATCCGCGCCGCCGCCTTGCTGTCGGGGCCGTATGATTTCTATCCGTTCACCGAGATCCGCGGCCGCGATGCAATGGGCCAGTGGCCGCGACCCGAAGAGACTCAGCCGATCAGCTTCGCCCGCGCCGACGCCCCGCCGATGCTGCTGATGCATGGCACCGCCGATACGGTGGTGCGGCCGTACAATAGTCAGAAGCTGGCGGCGAAGCTGAAGGCGCTCGGCGCGCCGGTCGAGCTTCGACTCTACCCGGGCAAGAGCCATGTCGACACGATCAAATCGTTGTCGCCGGCGTTTCGTGGGAGCACTCCGGCGCTGGCCGACAGCATCGTCTTCCTCGATCGCCACAACCGATGAACCAGCCTCCGGCGATCATGAGCCCGGCCCGGTTGAGCGCCTTCACCGACGGGCTGCTGTCGATCATCATCACCATCATGGTGCTCGAATTGCCGGTGCCGCATGGGTCGGGTGCTGCATCGTTGACGCCATTATTGCCGTTGCTTGGCGCTTATGCGCTGAGCTTCGTCAACATCGGCATTTTCTGGAACAATCATCACCATCTGATGCACCTCGTTCGCCGGGTCGACGGGCGCGTGCTGTGGGCCAATTTGTTCCTAATGTTCTGGCTCAGCCTGGTGCCGTTCGTGATCCGCTGGATCGGTGAGGCCAAGGTCACCGCCGAGCCGGTCGCGGCCTATGGACTTGTGCTGACCATGGCCGCGCTGGCCTATCTGCTGCTCGAGCGGGAAATCATTCGCGCCGACGTTGCCGAGGACGGAGAGACCCCGCTCGATCGCGCGGTCGGCAACGTCAAACGCGAGCGGCTGTCGCTGGCGCTCTATGTGTCTGGTGCGATTATCGCCTTTATCGAACCGTGGCTGGCGGTCGGCATCTACGTCGCGGTGGCATTGCTGTGGTTCATTCCCGACCGGCGCGTCGAGGAGCATATCGAGGAAGCGCTGGAGGAGGAACCGGCCCCCGGCCCTTGAAGCTTGCAGTCCGGCCCCCCCACATAGATCGGGTTATTGGCGGGAGCGCGATTTGGAACAGTATCACGGCACGACGATCCTCGGGGTCAAGGTCGGCGGACGGACGGTTATCGCTGGCGACGGCCAGGTCAGCCTGGGCAATACGATAATCAAGCCCAACGCCAAGAAAGTGCGGCGGCTGGGCGACGGTAGCGTAATCGGCGGGTTCGCCGGTGCGACGGCCGATGCGTTCACTTTGTTCGAGCGGCTGGAGAAGAAGCTGGAGGCAAGCCGCGGGCAATTGCTCCGCGCCGCGGTCGAACTGGCCAAGGATTGGCGAACCGACAAATATCTCCGCAATCTGGAAGCGATGATGATCGTCGCCGATGCCGAGACGATGCTGATCCTGACCGGCAATGGCGACGTGCTCGAGCCCGAAGGCAATGACGGTAACGCCATCGCCGCGATCGGGTCAGGTGGCAATTATGCGCTGGCTGCGGCGAAAGCGCTGGCCGATTACGAGCCCGATCCCGAGAAACTGGCGCGCCGCGCAATGGCTATCGCCGCCGAAGTGTGCGTGTTCACCAACGACCGGCTGACGGTTGAGGAAGTTGGCGCGTGAACGATGCGCTGACCCCCAAGGCGATCGTTGCCGCTTTGGACGAGCATATCATCGGCCAGACCGAGGCCAAGAAAGCGGTCGCGGTGGCGATGCGCAATCGCTGGCGGCGGCAGCGGCTGTCGCCCGAA
>JBKJUB010000066.1:0-2735 GCA_046590765.1 Sphingomicrobium sp.
TGCTGATCGACTTTACGTCCACCACTGCCGACCAATTACTCATCAACGGTTCCGCCACCGGAACGACCACGATCAATGCCAACTTCCTAGGGGGCGGGTTGTCTAATGCCGACGGAGTGTTCGTAGCGGGGGGTGTGACAGCCACGAATAACGCGTTTGTCTTGGGCACTATTGCTAATTCCACGCCGCTAATCGACTTTTCGCTCGAGCAGCGTGGGGAGGACTTCTACATTGTCTCGGCGCCGACGATTGCGGTGTTCCAGCCATTGTCGCTGGCCGCCGCAGCAAGCGACATGTGGTACCAGAGCGCGGACGAGGTCATCTCGCAGACCCGCCTGCCGCATAATCCCGATGGCTGGGCGGTGTGGGGCCAGATCTATGCCAGTCGCGATCGGTTCAACGGCGACAATGATGCCCAGACGATCAACGGGGTCGACTTTGACGTCAACACCCGCACCAAGAACCATCGCTATGGCGCGCAGGCTGGGGTCGACTTTGGCTTCGGCGGCGGCCGCATCGGGGTCACCGGCGGCTATGCCAAGAACAAGGTGTCGAGTGCTGCCGACCTCAAGATCAAGGGCTGGAACCTCGGCGTCTACGGCCAGTTCGGCGGCGAAGCGGGCTTCCACGGCGAAGCCCTGGTCAAATATGACCGCTACAAGGTCGATATTCGCGATGGCGCGTTCGCTGGCGACAGCAGCAAGCTGCGCGAGATCGGTGTCGATGGTGCGCTCGGCTATCGCTTCGGCATGGGTAGCGCCTCGCTCGACCTCAACGCCGGGCTGGCGCATGTGCGGAGCAAGCTGGACGGGATCAACAATTTCGGGTTCGACTATAGCTATAGTAAGATCACCTCGACCCGGGCCCGCGGCGGCATTCGCGCTGTCTTCGGAAGCACCGGCTGGCGGCCGTATGTCGATGCCACCGTGCTCCACGAGTTCGATGGCAAGGCGCGGGTCAATCTGTTCGACGGGGTCAACAATTACGGTCTCGATTATTCGGGCAAGGGGACGTGGGCACGGTTCGAAGCCGGGATCGGTGGGCCGTCCTCGGGTGCCGGGCCGATCCTCGCCGCCTGGGCCGATGTTGGCGACAAGAAGGGCATCGGTGCCCGGCTAGGGTTCCGCTTCGGTGCCGGGCGCGAGGAGATGGCACCTCCGCCACCGCCGCCACCGCCGCCACCGCCGCCCCCACCGCCGCCGCCCCCGACGCAGACTTGCGCCGACGGCTCGGTGATCCTGGCGAGCGACACTTGCCCGCCACCGCCGCCACCCCCGCCGCCCCCGCCCGAACCCGAGCGCGGTTAAGCGAAAGGCTTCGGCCAACGCGCAACAAACAACGGCCCCGGAGCGATCCGGGGCCGTTTTTGATTACCGATTAAAGGTCAGCCGATGGTCACATCGTCTTGGGCGTGTAGGCAACGCGTTTGATCGCCAATTTTTCGCCCTTGGCGTTGACCGTCTCGCCTGACGCGCCGTCCGCCAGTTTGGGGTCGGTCCAGCACATCTCGCCATCCTTGGTCATCGCGCTGGTGAAGCAGGCCTTGCCATCCTTCATTACTGCGGTGCCATGATCGACATGCTCGGTGCCCGCAGTGGTGATGTAATTTCCGTTGGCGTCGACCGATTCCTGAACGGCTTTCTTGGTCTTGGGGTCGACATATTCCCAGCTGGTGCCCTTGATATCGAACGCGGCCGGCGTCGCCATTGCGTCGTTGCCCATCGCATCATTGGCCAGTGCGACATTGGCATCATTGGCCGGCTCGGCGGCCTTCTGCGTGCATGCGGACAAAGCGACAACTGCCGTAATGAACAATATCTTGCGCATCTCTCGTCTCCCTGTTGAGGCGCGCAGCGTTAACAGGGATTAGTGACGGGTGCGAATCATCCTTATGCCAATTCTACCGCCACTGCCGTCGCTTCCCCGCCGCCGATGCACAGGCTTGCGACGCCGCGCTTAAGGCCTTTGGTCTTGAGCGCGTTGATCAGGGTGACGAGGATGCGCGTGCCGCTGGCGCCGATCGGGTGGCCGAGCGCGGTGGCGCCGCCGTGAATGTTGATCTTGTCGTGGGGGATGCCGAGGTCCTTCATCGCGAACATCGCGACGCAGGCGAATGCCTCGTTGACCTCCCACAGATCGACATCGCCGACCGACCAGCCCGCCTTTTTGAGCAGTTTCTCGATCGCGCCGACCGGGGCAATGGTGAATTCGGACGGCTCGCGCGCATGGGCGGCTGTGGCGATGATCGTCGCGACCGCCTTATACCCCTTGGCGTCGGCGTCGGACTTGCGCGCCAGCACCACCGCGGCGGCACCATCGCTGATCGACGAGCTGGTCGCAGCGGTAATCGTGCCGTCCTTTGAGAAAGCCGCTTTCAAGGTCGGGATCTTGTCGGGCATGCCGCGGCCGGGCGCTTCGTCGGTGTCGACGATAACGTCGCCCTTGCGGCCCTTGATCGTCACCGCGACAATCTCGTCCTTGAACGCCCCGCTTTCGATCGCCGACTTGGCGCGGGTCAGCGAGGCGAGCGTGAACTCGTCCATATTCTCGCGGGTGAGCTGATATTCGTCAGCGGTGCACTGCGCGAAGCTGCCCATCGCCCGGCCTTCCTCATAGGCATCCTCGAGCCCGTCGAGAAACATATGGTCATAAGCGGTGTCATGCCCGAGCCGCGCGCGGGCGCGGTGTTTCTTAAGCAAGTACGGCGCGTTGGTCAGCGAGTCCATGCCGCCTGC
>JBKJUB010000226.1:0-13982 GCA_046590765.1 Sphingomicrobium sp.
GCTCGGGATCGACCCGGCGTCGCTGATTCGCGGGCTGATGGAAGCGGTCCATGCCGTCACCCGCGCCAAGGCCGGGGCGAGCGGCGATGTCCTGCAATCGGCCGAGGAGCGCGAGGCTGCGGCCGAATGGGCAGGCCAGCTGGGCTGGGCCTCGATCCACCGCTTGTGGCAGCTATTTCTCAAGGGATTGCAGGATGTTGGCGTCGCGCCCGATCCCAACGAGGCAGCCGCAATGGCGCTGCTCCGGGTGGTCCATTCCGCCGACCTCCCCGATCCCGCGACCCTGCTGGCGCGGCTTTCCAACAGCCCCCAAAGTGCGATCAAGGAAACCGCTGCTCCATCCGCCTCGCCGCACGATCCTCCGGCGTCGCCAGTCACCTTCAACGATCTGATCGACCGCATTGAACAGCTCGGCAAACGCATTCTCGCGCTGCAATTGCGCGACCAGGTCGGGCTGGTCAGCTTCGCGCCGGGCGAGATCGTGCTTCGCCCGTTGCGCCCGCTCGGCCCCGATTTCCCGCGCGAACTTGCCGCTTCGGCCAAGGAGGTCACCGGGACGATTTGGTCGGTCAGCTTCACCGATGCCGGAGGCGAACCCTCGCTCCTGCAGCAGGAGCAGATGGCCGAGGAGAAAATGCGCGCTGCGGTGCTCGAAGAGCCCAATGTGCGCGCGCTGATCGATGCCTTCCCCGATGCCACGCTCGAATCGATTTCACTGACGAAAGGTGCCTGAACCATGCCCGACCTCGACCTCGAAAAAATCATGGAGATGGCGCAGAACGCGCAAGCCGAATTGCAGAAGGCGCAGGACAATCTCGACACTATCGAAGTCGAGGGTGTGGCGGGCGGAGGTCTAGTCAAGATCCGCACCAGCGCCAAGGGACGGATGATTGGCGTGTCGATCGATGACAGTTTGATGGCGGTGTCGGAGAAGTCGATGCTCGAGGATTTGATCACCGCCGCGTTGAATGACGCCAAGGGCAAGGCCGATCTCGCCGCCAATGCCGAAATGCAGAAAATGAGCAGCGGACTGCCATTGCCGCCGGGCTTCAAAATGCCGTTCTGACGCCTGTCTTGCGTCGCCCCGCCTAACCGCCGATGATTGGCCCGCTCGATCTGTCGGAATGGGGGGCGTCAGTGAACTCACTTGGGGCAATGCAGGACTGGCCGTTGCGTGTCATGCGGCTGGTCGACCATGCCGCGCGCGAGCATGGCAGCCGCGAAGTCGTCACCGCCTGGGCCGACGGTTCGATCACCCGCACCAATTGGGCAGCGATCGCCAAGGATGCGCGGCGGATGGCGCAGGCGCTGGTGGCAATGGGGATCAAGCCCGGTGATCGTGTTGCGACATTGGCGATGAACCATGCGTCGCACCTCACCGCCTGGTATGGTGCGATCGGGATGGGCGGCGTGCTCCACACCATCAACCCGCGATTGTTCGACGATCAGCTGGCCTACATCGCCAACCATGCCGATGACCGCGTGCTGCTTTACGACCGTGCCTTTGCGCCCCTGGTCGAGCGGATGAAGCCGCAATGGACCACGATCGAGCATTACATCTGCTTCGAAGACGAATTTCCTCGTTGGATCGCCGCGCAGGACGGTAATTATGCGTGGCATGAGGGTGATGAGCGCGACCCGTGCGGGCTGTGTTACACCAGCGGCACCACCGGCAACCCCAAGAGCGTGCTGTACGAGCATCGCTCGGCGATGCTCCATGCCTTTGCCGAGATTGCTCCCAATTGTTTCAACCTGTCGGCGCGATCGGTCGCGCTGCCGATCGTCCCGATGTTCCACGCCAACGCCTGGGGCCTGCCATGGGCATCGCCGATGACCGGCTGCAAACTGGTGCTGTCGGCGGATTATCGACCGGCACAAATGTGCGACCTGTTCCGCGACGAGAAAGTCACCCATTCGGCCGGGGTGCCGACCGTCTGGCTTGGCATGATCGAGCATATCGAGAAGACCGGCGCGAGCCTGTCCGACTTGCAGAATGTGACCATCGGCGGATCGGCCGCTCCTCGGGCGATGGTCGAATGGTTTCGCGGGCGCGGGATCTACGTCGGTCATGCCTGGGGGATGACCGAAACCTCGCCGATCGGCACGATGGGCGCGCCGCCCGCCAATTGGGAGGCGATGAGCGACAGCGAGCAGGTCGACTTCATCTGCCGCCAGGGTCGAGTGCCGTTCGGGATCGAATTGCGCACGGTGGGCGAGGAGGGCGATGTCCTGCCGCGCGATGGCAAGCAGTCGGGCAATTTGCAGGTTCGCGGTCCGTGGGTCGTGCGACGCTACTTCAAGGAAAGCGCCGACGCGGCCGATGGCGACAATTGGTTCGACACCGGAGACGTCGCCGCGCTCCACCCTGACGGGACAATGCAAATCACCGACCGGTCGAAGGACGTGATCAAGTCGGGCGGCGAGTGGATCAGCTCGATCGATTTGGAAAATGCCGCGGTCGGGTTTGACGGCGTGGCCGAAGCCGCGGCGATCGGCATCGAGCACCCTAAGTGGGACGAGCGTCCGCTGCTGGTGGTGGTGTGCAGAGAGGGCTGCACGGTCGACCGCGATGCGTTGTGCGCGCATCTGGCGACGCAGGTGGCGAAGTGGTGGCTGCCCGATGCGATCGAATTCGTCGACGAACTGCCCCATACCGCAACCGGCAAATTATCCAAAAAGACGCTGCGCGAGCAGTTTAGTGCGTATCGCTTTGCTGGGGTGGAGGCGATGGTCGGGCGGGATTAGCGAAGGTCTGGAAATCCGTTCCCGCTTCCCCTATCTGCCCCCTTGAATTCCCCATCTTTCCAAAGGACCAGCGACCCCATGGCCGCCCAATATTCATTCGTCATGAAGAGTCTTTCGAAGACCTTCCCCGGCGCGCCAAAGCCGGTGCTCAATAACATCAGCCTGCAATTCTATCCCGATGCCAAAATTGGGATTGTCGGGCCCAACGGCACCGGCAAGTCGACGCTGATGAAGATCATGGCTGGCCGCGACACCGAGTTCACCGGTGAGGCATGGCCGGGGACCAACGTCACCGTCGGTTACCTCGAGCAGGAGCCCCAGCTCGACGAGACCAAGACCGTGATGGAGAATGTTCGCGAAGGCGTGAAGCCCGTCGCCGACATGCTCGACCGGTTCAACGCGATCAGCGCCGAAATGTGCGAGGACGGAGCGGACTTTGACGCGCTCGGCGCCGAGATGGGCGAGCTTCAGGAAAAGATCGACGCGGTCGACGGCTGGACGCTCGACAACCAGCTCGAGATTGCGATGGACGCGCTTCGCTGCCCGCCGGGCGACTCGGCCGTCACCAACCTGTCGGGTGGTGAAAAGCGCCGCGTCGCGCTGACCAAGTTGCTGCTCGAGAAGCCCGGCATTCTGCTGCTCGATGAGCCGACCAACCATCTCGATGCCGAAAGCGTCCAGTGGCTTGAAAAGCATCTCATCGACTATCCGGGCAACGTCATCCTCGTCACCCATGACCGCTATTTCCTCGATAATGTGGTCAACTGGATCCTCGAATTGGATCGCGGAAAATACTTCATCTACGAGGGCAACTATTCGACCTATCTCGACAAGAAGGCCAAGCGCCTGAGCCAGGAGGAGCGCGAAGACGAGGGGCGCCAAAAGGCGATTTCGCAGGAGCTCGAGTGGATCCGCCAGAGCCCCAAGGCGCGGCAAACCAAATCCAAGGCGCGGATCAAGGCGTTCGACCAGTTGGTCGAGGCGGCCGAGAAGCGCATCCCGGGCAAGGCGCAGATCGTCATCCAGTCGCCCGAGCGGCTTGGCGGCAATGTGATCGAGGCGAAGAACCTCACCAAGGCCTATGGCGACAAATTATTGTTCGACGATCTGTCGTTCAACCTGCCGCCGGGCGGGATCGTCGGGGTGATCGGCGCCAATGGCGCGGGTAAGACGACCCTGTTCAAGCTGATCACCGGCGCCGAAACCGCCGACAGCGGCAGTGTCGAGATCGGCTCGACGGTTCACCTGGGGTATGTCGACCAGAGCCGCGACGCGCTGACCGCAAACCACAATGTGTGGGAGGAAATCTCCGGCGGGCACGACATGATGACCGTCGGCAAGCATGAAATGCAGACCCGCGCTTATGTCGGCGCGTTCAACTTCAAGGGCGTCGATCAGCAGAAAAAGGTCGGCCAATTGTCAGGCGGCGAGCGCAACCGAGTCCACCTCGCCAAGATGCTCAAGCAGGGCGGCAACGTGCTGTTGCTCGATGAGCCGACCAATGATCTCGACGTCGAGACTTTGCGCGCGCTCGAGGAGGCGCTGGAGAATTTCCCCGGGTGCGCGGTCGTCATCAGCCATGACCGCTTCTTCCTCGATCGCCTGGCGACGCATATCCTGGCGTTCGAGGGCGACAGCCATGTCGAATGGTTCGAGGGCAATTTCGGGGCCTATGAAGAAGACAAGCGCCGCCGGATGGGCCCGGAAGCCGACCGCCCGCATCGGATGACGTATAAGAAATTGACACGGTAAGGCTTTCGCCAGTCCCATTGTGCCAGTTTGAAGCAGGTGGATCCCGGGTCAAGCCCGGGGTGACGACTTGGCCGGACTGAGATGTTAGCCTCCGGCCGAAATGCTGTTCTAGAGGCGCCCAAATGAATAACGAAATCGGCCTGTTCGCGCATTTCCGCTTGCTGTTCTCGTTTGGCGGGCGGGAGGATGGGGCGTCGTTCTGGCCTTATGCGGCGCTGGTGTTCGGGATCATGACCACGCTCAACATGCTGATCATGCTGCCGATGCTGATGTCGGTCGGGAGCATCCTGGAAACCGGAATGCCGCCCGAGGTGTCAACCTTCATGATCTATTTCGCGGTCATGACATTGCTTGCGATCCTGCTCTACGCTGCGGCGGTGGTGCGGCGGTTGCGCGATACCGGTCGGTCGCCGCTGTGGGCGTTGCTGCCGCTGCCGTTCGCGATTGGCTCGACGCTGGGGATGATGCAAATGTTCACCAACCCGTTCGACTTCATTCCGCCTGAAATGACGATGTTCCAGCTGTCGATGGCCTGCAATGCGCTCTATACCTTGAGCGTGATCGCGCTGATCTTCATGCTCACCTTGCGCAGCGCATCGCCGTCACGCGCCAAAGCCAAGGACGCCGTTCCGACCTATCACGAGGAATAAGGGCTAAAGCACTGCCATGATTGCCTGACCGAAACGCGATGAAGCGCCAAACCTTGCGGTTCGGCGCTTCAACCTTGGCCCTGGCGAGCAGCGAGGCGTTTGCTGCCCCCGGTCAGATGACCTTGTCGCCGAAATCTTCTTCGCGATACTGCCGCTCTCCGCCCGGCGCGGAATAGCCTTCGACGCCCGGTTCGTCATCCTCGCCGCGCATCGCCTCGAGGCTCCACGGTCCGGGGCCAGTCGCCGCGAACAGCAGGAAGACGAAGCAGAACAGGATCGCCGCATCGCCGTGATTTACCAACGGGTAAAAGCTCTGCGGCAAGTGGATCATGAAATAGGCCACCGCCATTTCGCCCGACAGCAACAAGGCCACCGGACGCGTAAACAATCCCAGCAGAAGCAAGGCGCTGCCGACCAGCTCGAGAATGCCGGCGATCCAATAAAGCGAATACATTGGCGGGCCGCTGATCTGGGTCAGCGGGAAGCTGAGAATTTTGCTGGTGCCATGTTCGAGGAACAATAAGGCGGCCACGATTCGCAGCAGGCTCAGCGCCTGGCCCGCGTATTTGCCGGTAAAAAAGGTCATTGCCCACTCCCTGTTGAGACTCGAGAGTGAAGCTGCCTTGGCTGGCGGCGGCTGTCAAACCGCCGCCAATGATTCACATCAATCTTACAGCTCGACCTTCGCCTGGTGCTCGGCGCTATGTTCCCTGCCCGGATCAATGTTGAACAAAGTTTTGAGCGCGGCCGCCTTAAGCGTCGCGCCCGGGGTCGCTTCCCACACATCAGCGCTTTCAGTGTCAAAGCGCAGCAGCCGAAGATCGGAGTCGTCCTTGCCGTCCTTGTACCAGGAGGCAACGAACGGATTCCACAGGCGATCGATCACCGCTTTGTCATCCGACGGGACGAGCGTGCCGTGAATATGGGCGAACAGGCCGTGACCCTTGCCGACGAAGGTCGCGACCGCGCGGCTGCTCGAGGTGACGGCCTGGCCGACACCGTCGGTCTTTGAGGCGAAGAAATAAATCTGGCCGCCGTCATCCTTGTCACCATCCTCAGGGGCATCGATCTGGGCGGTCATCGGACGGGTCTGGTCATCGTCGACGCCCTTGAGGCCGAGCATGATGAAGGGACTATCGTCGAGCTCCTTCCAAAACATTTTGGCGAGCTTGGTTTCGGGTGATTCTTCCTTGCCGAACATCGGGCAACTCCTGTGGTTGGGGTTGCTGGGACAACGGGTGGCGCGGGCTGGCGTTCCTGCCTAGCGCAACCGCTTGACCATCATCCGGCCGTTGTCGCCCATGCGGGTGCCGAAATTGGGCACCGCCGCGATCAGGTCGCTGAGGCGGGTGAATCCGTAATTGCGGACGGCGAAGCTCGACACAGCCTTGGCGCGCTGGCCCATCTCGCTGAGCGACGCATAGCCTTCGTCATCGCGCTTCGATGCTTTGAACGCCGCGCCGAGCACCTGGAGCAATTCTGCATCGACCTGTCGCTGCCCGCCGCGCGCAGCTGGGGCCTCGAGCGCTTCCTCCTTGTCGCTGACCAAGGCGGCAACATCGAAGAATCTCGTACAGGCCTGCTGGAAGCTGATCGGGGTCTTGGTGGTACCAAAGCCGTAGACCGGAAGCCCATCTTCGCGGATTCGCTGGGCGAGGGGGAGGAAGTCGCTGTCGCTCGACATGATCCCGAAGCCGTCGACATGCCCGCGATACAGCAGATCCATCGCGTCGATCGTCATTTTCATGTCGGCCGCGCTCTTGCCCTTGACCACGTCAAATTGCTGGACCGGCACAATCGAGTGCATTCCGGACAGGTTTCCCCAGCCTTTGAGGCTCGGTTTGGACCAATTGCCATAGGCCCGGCGGATATTGATCGTCCCCAGTTCGCCAAGCACCAGCAGCACCTCGTCGAGATGGTCGGGACTGGCATTATCGGCGTCGATCAGCAGCGCGATGTTGAGCTCGGGCTCGAAGGCATTGTCGCTATCGTTCATCGTGGGTTCTTCCTTCGGGGAGCTTCATACACCGTCGGGGGCGGAACGAAACGGGGAGTGGTTCGCTTTTCGTCTCGTGAGCGCCAGGGGCTCGATGTGAAAGGTTCTAGTGATGAAGAAATTGATTTTGGCCGCTGCTGTGGCGTCGGTACTTCCACTCTCGGCATGCGCAACTACCGATCCTTATGGCTATAATAATGATCCGTATCGCTCAAATCAGGCCGGTCGCGCGGCCACCGGCGCGGCAGTCGGTGCGGTTGTCGGCGGCGTTGCCGGTGCGGTGATTCCAGGCGTCAGCACGGTCGAAGGCGCGATCGCCGGCGGCATTGCCGGTGCGGTGCTTGGCGCCGTCGTCAGGGGCAAGCAATATTACCGCGACACCCGCGGCTATTGCTATTACGTCGATCAGTATGGCCGTCCGGTTTACGATTATAACACCCGCTGCTAGTCACTTAGCAGACTGAACTCAGACGGGGTGGAAGACATCTTCTGCCTCGTCGAGAACAAATAGCCGTCCTTCGGCAATTGCAAAATGGCAGCCGTGTAGCGAAAGCTCTGCGGCTGTCTCCTGTTTGGCTATAAAAGGAAATGTGCGGAGATTGGCGAGGCTTTTGCGAACGGCGGCAAGCTCAAGCGCATGCTGTTTGTCCTCGATCGACGGATCGGCGAGTATCCTGGCGAGTGGTTCGTCGAGGATGCTGATCCAGCCATCGACGAAGTTTTGCGGGCCATCGTGTTCATGCCCTGCCAACGCAGCCTTGATACCGCCACACGCGCCATGCCCCATGACAATGATATGCCGAACCCCAAGTCCCGTGACTGCGAACTCAATTGCTGCCGACGCTCCGTGCAAACCGCCGCCTTTTTCATAGGGAGGAACAAGATTAGCCACATTGCGGAGGACAAAGGCTTGTCCTGGCTGTGTATCGAAGATCGTCGCCGGATCGACCCTGCTGTCGCAGCAAGCAACGATCATCACCGGTGGTTCCTGGCCCTCGGCTAGCTCCTCCCAGCGGGCGCGCTCAGCAGCGTAACGATCCGCCCGAAACCTTGCATAGCCCTCAACCAGCTTGCGAAATTCGGGCACTAGAAACGATCGCCGCGAACGATTTCGACATCGCTCAGCGTCAGCAGCAGTCGGTGACTATCGAGCAGCGGGGCAAGCCGATCGACCAGCTTGGCGGCATGTTCGGTAGTGGTAATGGCCATGACGACCAGCTTTGCTGTTCCTGTCAGTCCGTCATCGCTCCACTGCCCGCTGGCACTCGCGCCAGAAGAGGCGGGGAGCACGGTATGGCCGGTCACTCCACTAGCGTCGAGCGCAGCAACCAGCCGTGGCAGAAGCGGGGCATCAGCGAGGATATCGATCCGCTTGCGATGTACAGTGTTCATGATCAGACTATCCCATCATCCGGGCGAGGCCGGCGATCAGCGCAATGTTGACGACGACGTTGAATGGGAAGCTGATTCCCAGCGACATGGCGAGGTAAATTCCGGGATCAGCTTCAGGCAGTGCGAGCCGCATTGCCGCCGGAACCGCAATATAGCTCGCCGAAGCGGCCAGCACTCCGAGCAAGGCGGCTGTTCCGGGATCGAGCCCAAGCGCGCTGCCAATCGCCACACCGATCAGGCCATTAATCAGCGGTAGTCCAATAGCCAGCACGCCAAGGCGCAGCGTAAGTGCCCGTGTTTCGCGCAAACGCCGGGCAGCGATCAGGCCCATGTCCAGCAGGAACAAGCACAGCACGCCTTTGTAACCGCCATCGAATACCGGCTTGATCGGGGCAAAACCTTTCTCGCCCGCGATTACGCCGATCACGAACGCGCCAACTAGCAAGACGACTGATGCGTTGAGCAGAACTTCGTGCCAGAGGCCCTTGGCCGACTCTGCCTTGTCCGACGATCCACGCCTGGCTAGCAGCAGGCCGGTGATGATCGCCGGTGTTTCCATCAACGCCAGCACGGCCACCATGAAACCTGCTGCAGGGAGCCCAGCCGCCTTGAGCATTTCGTTGGCGGTAATGAATGTCACCAAGCTGACCGAGCCATAATGGGCAGCGACGGCGGCTGCATCGACCTGCTTTAGTCGGCCAAAGCTGCGCAGTACCGCGAATGCCGGCAATGGGAGAAGGAAGCTGAGCGCCATTCCTGCAGCGCCCGCGATCAACAGTGCGTCGGTCACGCCACTCTTCGATACCTCGACCCCGCCCTTCAGTCCGATGGCAGCCATCAGGTAAATAGCCATGCCTTTGGCGAACGCTTCAGGAATCGCCAAATCGGATCGGGCAAAGCCAGCGATCATGCCAAGACCAAAGAACAGGATGATTGGCGATGTCAGCGTCGACAGAATCATTAGGCCCCCTAAATACGTTCGGGCTGCTAACTAACCGACCGATGATTGGCAATCGGCAACGGCATCGCTATCTGGCCATCAATGAACGCTGTCCTTCCAATTCCGCCGCGCCAGCGCAAACCCGACTGGATCCGCGTCAAGGCGCCGGTTAGCCAAGGTTATGCCGACACCCGCAAGCTGATGAGGGACCTCAAGCTCAACACGGTTTGCGAGGAAGCGGCGTGCCCCAACATCGGCGAATGCTGGACCAAGAAGCACGCCACGGTGATGATCCTGGGCGACACCTGCACGCGGGCCTGCGCCTTCTGTAACGTCAAGACCGGGATGCCGCGCGCGGTCGATGCGCTGGAACCGCAGCACACTGCTGATGCCGCCGCCGCGCTCGGGCTGAGCCACATCGTCATCACCTCGGTCGATCGCGACGATTTGCCCGACGGTGGGGCGAGCCAGTTCGTCAAGGTGATCGAGGCGCTGCGCCGGACGACGCCGGATACGACGATTGAGATACTGACGCCCGATTTCCGCAATAAGCATGACGCCGCAGTCGAAGCGATCGTCGCGGCGCGGCCCGACGTCTATAATCATAATCTTGAGACCGTGCCGCGGCTCTACCCGACGATCCGCCCGGGCGCGCGTTACTATGCCTCGCTGCGGCTGCTCGAGAGCGTCAAGAAACTCGACCCGTCGATCTTCACCAAGTCGGGCGTGATGGTCGGGCTCGGCGAGCAACGGCTCGAGGTTCACCAGGTGATGGACGACATGCGCTCGGCGGGGATCGATTTCCTGACCATGGGCCAGTATCTCCAGCCGACCCCGCGCCATGCCACGGTCGAGGAATATGTCACCCCCGACGCGTTCAAGGCTTATGCCTCGATCGCCCGGGCCAAGGGCTTCTTGCTGGTCGCCGCCTCGCCGCTGACCCGGTCGAGCTATCACGCCGGCGACGATTTCGCGAAGATGCAAGCCGCGCGAGCGGAGCAATTGGCGCGCGCCACGCGCTGATGCCGCGTCATTCCGAGACCAAGGTGCTGCCCTATTCGCCTGAGCAATTGTTCGCGCTGGTGGCCGATATCGAGCGCTACGACGAGTTTTTGCCGTGGGTCGTCGCGGTTCGGATCAAGTCGGAATCGGAGAGTGAGACGATCGCCGACCTCGTGGTGGGGTTCAACGCCTTCAAGGAGCGCTTCACGTCGCGGGTGACCAAGCAGGCGCCCGACAAGATCATCGTCGATTATGTCGATGGTCCGCTCAAATATCTGCACAATGAGTGGCGGTTCACGCCAGTGACTGGGGGCGGAACCGAGCTTTGCTTTGCGGTCGATTTCGCGTTCAAGTCGCGCTTGTTCGAAGCGCTGGCGGGGCAGATGTTCGACCGCGCACTCCGGCGCATGACGTCAGCGTTCGAGCAGCGCGCAGCAGCGCTTTACGGCATCAACAGTTCGAGTGCACAAAGCGCCGCCTGACGGCGGATGCCCGAGCGGCCCTCGCTGGCATCGAACAGTTTCTGATCTGCTGTCACGCTGTCGGGGCCAGCCTCGCGCTCGGCCCTGGCGAACACGACGGTGCCGACCGGCTTGTTCGGGGTGCCGCCATCGGGCCCGGCGATGCCGGTGATCGCCACCGCGACATCGGCGCCCGAGCTTTCGAGCGCGCCCTGCGCCATCGCCCACGCCGTCGCGACGCTGACCGCTCCGAAGGTCTCGACCACGTCGAGGCAGACGTTGAGTGATGCCATTTTGGCGGCGTCGGAGTAAGTGATGTAGCCGGCTTCGAACACCGCCGACGATCCAGGGATTTCGGTCAGCGCGGCCGACACCAGCCCGCCGGTGCAGCTTTCGGCGACCGCAATGCGCTTGCCGGCGGCGAGGTTGGCGGCGATCACGGTGCGGGCTTTTTCGACCAAATCGGCGGGGAGGAGTGAGTCCATAGCGGCGCTATAGGCGCATCAACCGGGCAAGCGAAGTGTGGCCGTGGCCTGCGCTGCAACGCCCTCGCCTCGGCCGGTGAAGCCAAGCCGCTCGGTGGTGGTCGCTTTGATCGACACGCGGTCAATGGAGAGATTGAGGATGTCAGCGATTCGCGCGCGCATTGCGGCCCGGTGTGGGCCGACCTTCGGCGCTTCGCAGATGATCGTGCAGTCGACATGGTCGATGATCCCGCCGGCCGATCGGATCAGCGATGCGGCGTGGGCAAGAAACTGGTCGGACGCGGCGCCCTTCCATTGCGGATCGGACGGCGGGAAGTGATCACCGATATCGCCCAACGCTGCCGCGCCGAGCAATGCATCGGTGATCGAATGAAGCGCGACGTCGGCATCGCTGTGCCCGGCAAGCCCGCGATCGTGCGGAACCGGGATGCCGCTGAGCATGATTGGGCCCTCGCCGGCGAAGGCGTGAACGTCGAAGCCTTGCCCGGTGCGGGTGATCAGACGGGCGGCGAGGGCGGCTTCGGCGCGCTCGAAATCCTGCGTAGTGGTGAGCTTGTCGAGCATTGGGTCTCCTTCGACCGTGGCGACCTTAAGCCCGGCCTCGACCATCACGGTCGATTCGTCGGTCGGCGCGCGGCGCTTGGCCTCGTCATAGGCGTAGAGCAAATCTTCGATGTGGAACGCCTGCGGGGTCTGGATGCGAACCAGTCCGGCGCGATCGACCATTGCTTCGATTGGCCCGCGTGCCTTGGCCAAGGTGTCAGCGATGGCGAGGGCAGGGACCGCGCCATCGTGTTTTTCGAGTGCGTCGAGCAAGCGATCGATCACTCCCGACGGGCAGAACGGTCGGGCGGCGTCGTGGACCAGCACGATCCCGTCGCCGATTGCGGTGAGGCCGGCGCGGACACTGTCGGCGCGTTCGGCACCGCCGATGATCAGGGCGCCAACGTCGCGGTGGGCTAGGGCGGTTCGGGCGAGTTCATCCTGCCCCGCGCCAATCACGACCCTCACCGCATCGATGCGGGGGTGCGAGGCGAGCGCGTCGACCGCGTGGGCGAGCACCGATTTCCCCGCAAGCAGGCGATATTGTTTGGGCAGGTCGCCGCCCATCCGGCTGCCCGATCCGGCGGCGACGATTAGGGCGGTGACGGTGGGCGTGTCGGGCATAGCCGCGCCTTGCCCGTTTGGTCGCCCTCCTGTAAAGGCGCGGCTCCCCATGACCCTGATCAAGCCCATCCACGTCGGTCGGTTGACCATCGACGCGCCGGTCATCCTGGCGCCGATGACCGGCGTCACCGATCTGCCGTTTCGAAAAGCGGTCAAGCGCCACGGCGCGGGGCTGACGGTGAGCGAGATGATCGCCAGCCAGGCGATGATCCGCGAGACTCGCCAGAGCTTGCAGAAGGCGGCGTGGGACCCGGTCGAGGAACCGGTGTCGATGCAGCTTGCCGGCTGCACCCCGCGCGAGATGGCCGAAGCGGCGAAGCTCAACGAGCAGCGCGGCGCGGCCATCATCGACATCAACATGGGCTGCCCGGTCAAGAAAGTCGTTAACGGCGATGCCGGGTCGGCGCTGATGCGCGACTTGAAACTGGCCGCGAGCATCATCGACGCGACGGTCAAGGCGGTCACTGCACCGGTTACCTTGAAGATGCGGATGGGGTGGTGTCACGATAGCTTGAATGCCCCGCAACTCGCTAGAATCGCTGAAGATTTGGGGGTGAAGATGATCACCGTCCACGGCCGCACGCGCAACCAAATGTACAAGGGCCGCGCCGACTGGCGGTTCGTTCGAACGGTCAAGGAAGCGACCAGCCTGCCGGTGATCGTCAACGGCGACATTTGCACCCGCGAGGATGCGCGCAATGCGCTTGAGCAATCGGGTGCGGACGGAGTGATGATCGGGCGCGGGGCTTATGGCAAGCCGTGGATCCTGGGGCAGGTGATGGCCGATCTGGCCGGTGGCGGCGTTCGGCCTGACCCGACGATCGACGAGCAATTGACGATCATTCTGACGCAATATGATGAAATGCAGTCGCTGTACGGCAAGGTGACCGGCGTGAACCTCGCCCGCAAGCACCTTGGCTGGTACACCAAGGGACTTCCGGGATCGGCGGAATTCCGCAACAAAGTGAACCAGATCGACGATCCCGACATCGTCATCGCGATGCTCCGCGAATTTTATTCGCCGTGGCTGGAGCGCGCCGCCGCCTGAGCCCAATCTGAGGCGGGGCAGCAACTGTGTTTTTTATGCAACTAGACCGTGCTAGGGCGGCGGCTGATGGACGCCAACACTACCGATTCAAGCTTATTCAAAGCCGCCGAGCGCTGGTTATCGCGCGAGCGGGATAGCGGGCGTTTCTATCGCTGGGCGACGATTGGGCTGGTGGTCTTGCTGGCGGTCATCATGGCGTTCAGCGTCAATATATTGATCAACAGCGGCAAGCCCGGGACCTTCCTGTCGCCGCCTTTAATCGCGCTATTGCTGGTTGCCAATCTGCTCCCGGCGATTGCGCTGATGGTGTTGCTGTCGCGCAAGTTTGCAATGGCCCGCGCGGA
>JBKJUB010000240.1:0-6184 GCA_046590765.1 Sphingomicrobium sp.
TCCATCGCCCGTTCTTCGATCCGCTGATTGTCGCGGAAGGTGCCCGACTGGCGGAAGAGCTGATCGACGAGCGTGGTCTTGCCATGATCGACGTGGGCGATAATCGCCACGTTGCGAAGGTTCATTGTCATATCCCGGAATGGAGTTGCCGCGCCCTTAGACCAAAGTGGCGCTTGCTGCAACGCAGCAGGGGCAATCGAGCAGCGCTAGCCCGACATTCGTTCCAATATTTCCAAGCCGCGCTCGAGGGCACGCAGCTCGCTGGTGGCGAGGCGACCGAGTCGGCCTTCAAGGCTTCGATCAGCGGCGGGCGGGCGGGACAAGGCGGCGCGCCCCTCCTCAGTCAGCCGAAGCGCGAGGCGACGCCGATTGGCGGGGTCAGGCTGGCGTTCAACCAGTCCGGCGCGGACCAGCATGTCGATCGCGCGGCTGATCGCCGGGGCACCGCGCTTCACCCGTCCCGCGACCTGGTTGAGCGTCGCTGGCTCCTGCGACGCTACCGCGTCGAGCAAGTCGCGCTGCTGGCCCATTGCCTTGGCCGCAGCAGTGTCACCGCCCAGTCGCTCGACCAGCCGCGCGAATCGCGCTGCCAAAGCCCCCGGTGATCCGCTGTTCCACATGGATTGAAGGTATCAACCATTTCGCATTTAGCAAGTTTGCGGTTAGGCAATCGTCGCATGAGCAAGCGCGCCGCCCTTCCCCGTACCGTCTGGATTCTCGGCATCGTCAGCCTGCTGATGGACCTGTCGAGCGAGATTTACCACGCGCTGTTGCCGGCGTTCCTGACTGTCACCTTGGGCCTTCCAGTGGCGGCGATGGGCGCGATCGACGGGATTGCCGAAGCGACCGCCAGCATGGCAAAATTGGTCAGCGGACGGCTAAGCGACCGCAATCAGCGGCGCAAGCCGTGGATCCTGCTTGGCTATGGCATGGCCGCGCTGTCGAAGCCGTTGTTCCCGCTGTCGGTCGGGGCACTGCCGATCCTTGGTGCGCGCTTCGCCGATCGCATCGGCAAGGGCATTCGCGGCGCGCCGCGCGACGCGATGATCGCCGACGAAACCCCGCCCGAAATGCGCGGCGCCGCCTTCGGCCTTCGCCAGTCACTCGATACGGTCGGCGCATTTCTGGCCCCGCTCGCGGCAATCGGGCTGATGGCCTGGTTCGCGGGCAATATCCGCGCCGTCTTCTGGGTGGCGACGATCCCGGCGTTCCTGTCCTTTCTGGTCGCCTGGCTAGCACTCCGGGAGAGCCGCACCCACGTGTCGATCGACACCAAGTTGAAGCTTGCCGGCTTCCGCGACATCGACCCCGCGACCCGGCGACTGATTCTGGTTGGCTTTGTTTTCACGCTCGCGCGGTTCAGCGAAGGCTTCCTGATTCTGCGCGCGCTCGACGTGGGTGTGTCGGCAACACTCAGTCCGTTGGTGCTGGTCGCGTTCAACTTGGCCTTCGGCGTGCTCGCTTATCCGGCGGGGGCATTGGCCGACCGGATCGGCGCGCGTGGATTGTTGCTCGGCGGAATTGGCGTGCTGATCGCCGCCGATGTGCTGCTTGCCCAACCGATCGGGTTAGTCGGGCTGACGCTGGGCTGCCTGCTGTGGGGAGCACATATGGCGCTGACCCAGGGCCTGTTCGCCAAGCTCATCGCCGACGCCGCCCCTCAAAATCTGCGCGCCACCAGCTTCGGCGCTTTCCATTTCGCCAGCGGGATCGCCACTTTGCTTGCCAGCCTTGGCGCGGGGCTGATCTGGGATCGCGACGGGGCGAGCGCGACCTTCCTCACGGCCGCTGCGCTCGCCGCCGTGGCCGGGGCGATGCTGGTCCTGCTGCCGAAGCGCGCTTAGGCTTTATCGGTCGCCCGGAACGGCGGCATCCGCCCCGCGACGGGGCCTCCGGTGACGAACTGATTCTTCAGCGCCGCCAGGACGTGGACGATCAGCAACGCGATCATCGCGAAGGCGATCGGCTCGTGCGCCTCACCAATGCCGGGGATCGGGACTACGGGAAACCAAGTCCCGCCGACCAGCTCGGTCCAGCCGCCGACTGCTTTTTTTGCCACCGCCGCGAGCCCGGTGAGCGGGAGCGCGATGATGAAGAAATAGAAAGCGCGATGGCTCCATACCGCGACCCGCCGTTCCCATTTGGGAAAGCTGTCCGGGTAAGGTGGCGGGGCATCGATCAGCCGCACCGCGAGCCGGGCCAGCGCAAGCAATAGGATCACCACCCCAACGGTCTTGTGCCAGGTGAACAATTCTGTTCGCTCGGCGCTGCCCTTGGGCAAGTCGCTGAACGCGAAGCCGAGGTATATCTGGGTCAGGATCAGCGCCGCGCTGAGCCAGTGGATGGCGACCACCAGATTGGCATAGCGGATCGCCCGCGTGCCGCTGGTTTCCTGAACCATGTAATCGGCCATGTGCTTCTCCCCAACCCGTCATCAATCAGCGGCTGAACTTCTCGCCCGCTGCGGCTTTGTCGAGCAGCAGTTTGGAGAAACTGAACGCATCGCCCATTCGCTCTTGCTGCGACGTCAGCCCGTCGACGATCTTCTGCAGCCCTTCGCTATCGGCCCAATGCATCGGGCCGCCGCGATAGACCGGCCAGCCGTAGCCGTAAATCCAAACCACATCGATGTCGGACGCGCGCTGGGCCATGCCTTCCTCGAGGATCTTCGCGCCTTCGTTGACCATCGTGTAGAGCGTGCGCTGGATGATTTCCTCGTCCGAAATTTCGCGCCGGATGATGCCCTTGTCGGCTGCGAATTTCTCGATGATTCCCTGGACCACTGGCGACGGGCTGGGGCGGCGCTTTTCGTCATAATCGTAGAAGCCGGCATTCTTCTTCTGCCCCCAGCGATCGATTGCGCAGAGTGCGTCGCGGAGGTTGTCGATCCGGGTCGGGTCGCGGTGCCAGCCGATGTCGACCCCGGCCAAGTCGGCCATCTGGAACGGCCCCATCGGCATGCCAAACTCGACATGGACCTTGTCGATCTGCTCGGGGGTGGCGCCTTCCATCAGCAAGGCTTCGGCCTGCAATTGGCGCGGCATCAGCATGCGGTTGCCGATGAAACCGTAGCAAACCCCCGCCACGACCGCGACTTTCTTGATCTTCTTGGCGAGCTGCATCGCGGTGACGAGGACGTCGGGCGCAGTCTTGGCGCCACGCACCACTTCAAGCAATTTCATCACATTGGCGGGAGAGAAGAAGTGCAAGCCGACGACATCCTGCGGTCGCGAGGTGCTGGCGGCGATTTCATCGATGTTGAGGTAGCTGGTGTTGGAGGCGAGGATCGCGCCGGGCTTGGCGATCTTGTCGAGCCGCCCGAAAATCTCCTTCTTGACGTTCATGTCCTCATACACCGCCTCGATGATCAGGTCGCAATCGGCGAGCGAGCCAAAATCGAGCGTGGGCTTCAGGATGCCCATCATCTGTTCGACCTGGTCGGTGGTGAAGCGGCCCTTGGCGGCGCTGGCCTCGTAATTCTTGCGCATCACGCCGGTGCCGCGATCGAGCGCGTCCTGCGCCATTTCGACGATCGTCACCGGAATTCCGGCGGACAGGAAGTTCATCGAAATTCCGCCGCCCATGGTGCCCGCGCCGAGCACGCCGACGCGCTTGATGTCACGCGCTTTGGTGTCGTCGGGGATGCCGTCGATCTTGGCCGCTTTCCGCTCCGCAAAGAAGAAATATTGCTGCGCGCGGGCTTGCTTGCCGCTCATCAATTCCATGAATAATTTGCGCTCGTCGATGACGCCTTCGGCATAGGGCTTGGCGACCGCCGCCTCGACCGCCTTGATGTTGGCTTCGGGCGCATCGAAGCCGCGGAACTTGCGGGCATTGGCTTTGCGGAAATCGGCGAACAGTTGCGGGTCCGTGCCGTCGACTTTGTCCTGTCGCTCGGACGATTTGGGGAGCGGGCGGATATCCTTGACCTCCTCCGCATAAGCCACCGCATGCTGCTGCAGATCGCCCTCGCAAATGCGATCGACCAGACCCATGTCGCACGCGTCCTTGGCCCCGATCATCCCGCCGCCGGTGACCATCTCAAGCGCCTTCTGGACGCCCGCGACGCGCGGCAGGCGCTGGGTCCCGCCGGCACCGGGGAGGAGCCCGAGTTTGACCTCGGGAACGCCGAGTTTGGCGGTCGGAACCGCGACCCGGTAATGACAACCAAGCGCAATCTCGAGCCCGCCACCCAAAGCGGTGCCGTGGATTGCGGCGACCACTGGTTTGGAGCAGGCTTCGATCCGGTCGACCACCTCGGGCAGCCACGGCATCACCGGCGGCTTGCCGAATTCGGTGATGTCGGCGCCGGCGAAGAAGGTCTGGCCTTCGCAGCGGATGACGACCGCCTTGATGCTGTCATCGCCTTCAGCCTGCTCGATCGCCGCGACCAGCCCCTGGCGCACTGCTGCGCCCAATGCGTTGACCGGCGGATTGTTGCTGGTGACAACCAGGATGTCGTGGTGTTTCTGGGTCGAAATTGGGCTGTCGGTCATGCGGAAGGCTCCAGTTTAAGCCGAAGTTCGGCCGTAGCTTTGGTGGTTGTAGGGGTGCGACGTGCTTAGGCCGCCGTCGACGACGATCTTCTGGCCGTTGACGTAAGAGGATTCGTCCGAGGCGAGGAACAAGGCGGCGTTGGCGATCTCGATCGGCTGGCCGCCGCGTTTCAACGGGTTGAGGTGGCCGAGGCGGTCCTCCTGCCCTTTTTCGCGCGCCCGGCCGAAGATGAACTCGGTCATGCCGGTTTCGATCAACCCGGGGCAGATGCAATTCACGCGGATATTGGCACCGACCATTTGCGTTGCGGCGACCTTGACGAGGTTGATCACCCCGGCCTTGGATGCCGAATAAGCCGGGCCGCCGGCACCGGCGCGAATGCCCGCGACCGAGGCGGTGCAGATGATCGAACCGCCGCCCGATTCTTTCATCGCCGGGGCGGCATATTTAATGGCCAGGAACGGGCCGATCAGGTTGATGCGGAGGATTTCCGCCCAGGCCGCGGCGTCCTGGTCGAACAACCCGTCGAATCCGCCCGAGACACCGGCATTGGCGAAGAAGATGTCGAGGCGGCCATGGTCGCGCAGGACGTTCTCGACGAGGACTTTGACCTGGGCTTCGTCACCCGCGTCGCATTCGACGTCGGCGCCCTTAAGGTCGGCACCGATCACGGTCGCGCCTTCGGCTCGGAACAGCTCGGCGCTGGCCTTGCCGATGCCGGAACCGGCGCCGGTGATGATCGCGACTTTGCCGCTCAGTCTCACAGGCCAACCCCGACAGTGCTGCCGCCGTCGACGACAATCGCCTGGCCGGTCATGAAGGTCGATGCTGGCGAGGCGAGGAAAACCGCCGCGCCGGCGATCTCGTGCGGCTCGCCGATGCGGCGCATCGGGGTGTGGCGGGTGACGGCTTTGAGCGTATCGGGATTTTCCCACAACGCCTTGGCGAAATCGGTGCGGATCAGCCCCGGCGCGATGCAATTGACCCGCACCCCCTTGGGGCCAAACTCCGACGCGAGGTTGCGCGCGAGCTGAAAATCGGCCGCTTTCGAGATATTATAGGCGCCGATCGTGGCCGATCCGGTCAGCCCGCCGACCGAGGAGATGATGATGATCGAGCCGTCTTCGCGGGCCAGCATCTCGGGCGCGACCATGTTGATCAGCCAGTGATTGGCGATGACGTTGTTGTCGAGGATCTTGCGGAACTGGTCGTCCGAAATCCCCGCCATCGGGCCGTAATAGGGGTTGGACGCGGCATTGCAGACGAGCACGTCGACCTGCCCGAACGCGGCCTTGGTTTGGTCGACCAGGTTTTGCAGCGCTCCCTTGGACGAGATGCTGGCCGCGACGGCGATGGCGCGGCCCTCGCCATGCTTGGCGTTGATATCGGCGGCGACAGGGTCGCACGCGTCCTGGTTGCGGCTTGAGATGACGACTTTCGCACCCTGATCGGCCAGCGCCTCGGCGATCGCCTTGCCGATCCCGCGCGATGATCCGGTGACAATCGCGACCTTATTGGTGAGATCGAACAGGCTTGAAATTGTGCTCATGCTTCACCGTCCGATTGTTCGAGCGAAGACGAGAACTCCTTTCGAGCGACAGCGAGAAGTCTAGCCTCGGCTGCGCTCGGTGTCGTCCCTCGTCTTCGCTCGGGAGATCGGTTTCTGTTCACGCCACCATCTCCGCAT
>JBKJUB010000025.1:0-2885 GCA_046590765.1 Sphingomicrobium sp.
AGCCGGAAGAATTGCTCGGGGCTGAGGCTCAGCAGCCACCCCCCCGGATGCCGCACAATCCCGCCCCAGCCCGCGTTCGATCGTCCACGCATCTGCGCATAAGCGGCAATCGGCGACCCCGCGAACGCGACATCGCAGCCAAAGGTCAAATTCGCCTGGTAAAAATCCCCCGCGAACAAATGCTCTTTCACCCGTCGCGCCGCGCTCAGATAATCCTCGCGCTCGATCCGTGGCTTGGGCGTCCCGATCCACGCCCCCGCTGAGTCCCCGAACTCGCCCCCATCGACCTCGCGATACCCGTCGAACAGCCCGAACCACAGCAACGGCGTTGCCCCCAGCCGCCGCGCCATCGGTCGCAAATTCTCCTCCAGCGCATAGCCCGCGTCATATGAAATCCAGCCCGCCGCATGCTTGCCCTCCGCCACCGCCGCCCGCAACGCCACCAGCGCGCCCGCCAACTCGCCTACCGTGTGCGCAACAATCTCCCCCAGCGGCGCCTCGTACAGCCGACCCGACGCACCGCCCGCGCGGGCATCGTCGAACAGGATGAACGGGCGCGTCATAACGCTTCCATTGACCATCGCCCGCGCCCCCGTAAAGTCACGCCATGCGCACCCTCATCCTCACCGCCGCCGCACTTGCCCTCGCGGGCCCTGCAACCGCCCAGTCGATCGACTCTGCGGTCAAGGCGCGGATCGACCGCATCCTCAAGGCAACGCCGTTGATCGACGGTCACAACGACATTGCCGAGCAATTGTCCGAAAGCCATCAGTCGAGCATCGCGGGCCTCGCCAGCGGCACCGACGCCTGGCCCGATCACCCGCTGATGACCGACATGGCCCGCCTTCACGCCGGGCGCGTCGGCGGGCAATTCTGGTCGGTTTATATCAGCGGTACGGTGACCGGCGACGAAGCGATCCGCCAGACCATCAACCAGATCGACATCGTCGACCGGATGATCGCGGCCTACCCCAATGACCTCGAACGCGCGCTGACCACCGCCGACGTCGTTCGAATCCACAAGGCCGGGCGCATCGCCTCGCTGATCGGGATCGAGGGCGGGCGCCAGATCGGCGGCAGCCTGCCCGCGCTGCGTGTATTCTACCGCCTCGGCGCGCGCTACATGACGCTGACCCACAACCAGACCACCGAATGGGCCGACAGCGCGACCGACGATCCCAAATATGGGGGGCTCTCGCCATTCGGCCTCAAGGTCGTCGCCGAGATGAACCGCCTCGGCATGTTGGTCGACTTGAGCCACGTCTCGCGCGAGGTGATGCGCCAGGCAATCTCTGCAAGCCGCGCGCCAGTGATCTTCTCCCACTCCTCCGCCCGCGCGCTCAACGATCATCCGCGCAACGTCCCCGACGATGTCCTCGCCTTGCTCCCGGCCAATGGCGGCGTGGTGATGGTCAATTGGGTGCCGTTGTTCCTGTCGCCCGCGCGCCTCGCCTATGAGTCGCTCAAATCGGGCGAGGAAGCGCGGCTTAAGACCATCATCCGCAACGACACCAAAGCCGTCGAAGCGGGCGTCAAGGCGTGGGCAGTCGCGCACCCCGAACCGCCGGTCACCGTCACCGACGTCGCCAACCATATCGACCATGTCGCCAAGGTTGCGGGCCACGCTCACGTCGGCATGGGCGCCGATCTCGACGGCATTCCGGCCACGCCGACCGGCCTGGAAGGAGTCGAGACCTACCCGGTCGTGTTCGCCGAACTGATCCGTCGCGGCTGGAGTGATGCCAACCTCGCCAAGCTCGCCGGTGGCAATGTCCTGCGCGCCCTTCGCGGGGCCGAGGCCACCGCCGCCTCGCTCAAGGGCCAGCCCGCCGCGATGGACAAGTTGCCGCCCACGCCATAGGCGCTGCCGAATGTCGACCGCCACTCCGCCCTTACGCGCCGCGATCATCCCGGTGACCCCGCTGCAGCAGAATTGCAGCCTGATCTGGTGCACCGACACAATGCTTGGCGCCTTGGTCGATCCCGGCGGCGATCTCGACAAATTGAAGGCCGCAGTCGCCCATCACGGGGTCATCCTGGAAAAGATCCTCCTCACCCACGGCCACATCGACCATTGCGGATCGGCGGGAATCCTCGCCGCCGAGCTCGGGCTCAATATCGAGGGCCCGCACATCGACGATCTGTTCTGGATCGACCGCCTCGCCGAGGATGGCGCCAAATATGGCGTTCCCGGCCAGCCGTTCGTGTCCGACCGCTGGCTGGTCGATGGCGACACCGTGACCGTCGGCAAGCTGACCTTCAACGTTCGCCACTGCCCCGGCCACACCCCCGGCCACGTCGTCTTCCACCACCCCGAATCCAAACTCGCGATTGTCGGCGATGTGCTGTTCCAAGGCTCGATCGGCCGCACCGATTTTCCCCGCGGCAATCACCAGGATTTGCTCGACGCGATCACCCAGCGCCTGTGGCCAATGGGCGGCGACACCGCCTTCATCCCCGGCCACGGCCAGATGTCCACCTTCGCCCACGAACGCGCCAGCAACCCGTTTGTGGCGGACAGGGTGTTGGCGGGGGGTTGAGGCGCTTGCTTCCCCGCTCCATTTCGCTATAGGGCGCACTCGTTCGCGACGATCCGGCCGCCGCCTCGGGACTTGTTTCCGATGAGCTGGGCGAGGGTAGTCGCCAATTTTTTTGTTAATTAGAGCACAGGTGCCGCGATGGCTGTTCCCAAAAGAAAAACTTCGCCCTCGAAGCGCAACATGCGCCGCAGCCATCACGCGCTGAGCCCGGCCAGCTTCCAGGAATGCCCGAATTGCGGCGAACTCAAGCGGCCGCACAATCTGTGCTCCGCCTGCGGCCATTATAACGGCCGCGAGATCATCTCGACGGAAGCCTGAGCGGTCGAGGGCCAAGGCCGTGACCGC
>JBKJUB010000077.1:0-4313 GCA_046590765.1 Sphingomicrobium sp.
CTTGGCGATCTCAATGCGACGATCACCGCCGGCGGCACCAGCTTCACCGGCATGGCGCTTTACTATTGCATGTTGCTCGGCCTGGTCATCACCGGTCTGATCATCTGGATCACCGAATATTACACCGGCACCAACTATCGCCCGGTCCGCTCGATCGCCAAGGCGTCCGAGACCGGCCACGGCACCAACGTCATCCAGGGTCTCGCGATCAGTCTTGAATCGACCGCGCTGCCGACATTGGTCATCTGCGCCGGGATCATCATTGCTTACTCGCTCGCCGGGTTGATGGGGATCGCCTTTGCAGCGACCGCCATGCTTGCGCTGGCCGGGATGGTGGTGGCGCTCGACGCTTATGGTCCGGTGACCGACAATGCCGGCGGGATCGCCGAAATGGCGGGCCTGCCCGACGATGTTCGTCGCAAGACCGATGCGCTCGACGCGGTTGGCAACACCACCAAGGCGGTGACCAAGGGCTATGCGATCGGATCGGCCGGCCTTGCCGCGCTCGTCCTGTTCGCCGCCTACACCACCGACTTGAAGGAGTTCTTCCCCGGCCTCGACGTCGATTTCAGCCTTGAAAATCCGTACGTCATCGTCGGCCTCCTGCTCGGTGCGTTGCTGCCTTACCTATTCGGCGCAATGGGCATGACTGCGGTTGGCCGTGCGGCGGGCGACGTGGTCAAGGACGTCCGCGAGCAGTTCGCCAATAACAAGGGCATCATGGATGGCACGTCGAAGCCTGACTACGCCCGCACCGTCGACCTCGTCACCAAGGCGGCGATCAAGGAAATGATCATCCCGTCGCTGCTTCCGGTGCTTGCGCCGATCGCAGTCTACTTCGTGATCACCGCAGTTGCCGGCCAGGCGCAGGGCTTCGCCTCGCTCGGTGCCTTGCTGCTCGGCGTGATTGTCGGCGGGCTGTTCGTCGCCATCTCGATGACCTCGGGCGGCGGCGCATGGGACAATGCCAAGAAATATATCGAGGACGGCAACCACGGCGGCAAGGGCAGCGAGGCCCACAAGGCCGCGGTGACCGGCGACACCGTTGGCGATCCGTACAAGGACACCGCCGGTCCGGCGGTCAACCCGATGATCAAGATCACCAACATCGTCGCCTTGCTGCTGCTCGCGGCGCTAGCAGCCAACGCCGCCGGCTGATCTTTGTTTTACGTTCAAGACTGGCCCCGCCGAGCATGGTTCGGCGGGGCTTTTCTTTGTCCGCGCTTGCGATATCTTCCAACGCGCTCGGTTCTCGCTGGCGATGGGGGTAAGTATGCGTTGGATAAGCTCGGCGGGGTGTGCCGCATTAACATGGACCGTGCCTTCGGTCGCTGCGCCGCCGACCGATCACGTCCCGGTCGAACTGTTTGCGGCCTTGCCGTCGATCGAATCGCCGCGCCTGTCGCCCAACGGATCCAAGGTCGCGGCCAAGGTCGCCGTCAACGGCAAGCAGGTGCTGGTAGTGTCCGACCTGTTCAGCAAGACTGCCGCTAAGGTACTCCCGCCGGGCAAGGTCGACATTAACTGGTGGCGCTGGGTCAATGACGACTGGCTGGTTGTCGGCCTTGGCGACAAGGACAAAATCTATACCGAAGAGGTATACGTCACCCGCATCGCAGGCGTGAAAGCCGACATGTCCAAAATCGTCCCGCTCGGCTGGACCAAGACCGGTCTTAACGCTGATGACGTGCTGTGGATCGCGCGGGATGGCTCGACCCGGATCCTGACCTCAAAGTCGACCGGTTATTTTGTGCGGGAAGATTATCTGCCCAGCGTATGGCTGGCAGATGTTGCGACTGGCGAGATGACACGCGTTGAAAAATCGCAGGAACATGTGGTGGCCTGGGATGCCGACGGCGATGGAAACGTCCGGATGGGTTTTGTCGCCTCGAGCGAGAACCGCCCGACAGTGCTGTATCGTCCCGACGGTGTGAGCAAATTTGCCAGGGTGGTGCTCAAGCGAACCAAGGATCAGACCATCCCGGTCCCCCAAGTCTATCGCCGCGATGGCAGCGCGATCGCCTTGGCCGACGATGGCGGTCGCAACGAAGTGTATGAACTTAATCTGCCCTCGTTCACTTTAGGCAAGAAGCTGTTCGGCGACGTGAAGTATGACGTCGATGGAGTGAAAACCAACGCCGCCGGTGATGACCTCGACGGCGTTGTGGTCATTGATCACAAGCAGCGGATCGACTGGATCAATCCTGATTTAAAGACGATCCAGGCTGATCTCGATAAATCAGTCGGAATTGGCAATGGCCGAATTGTCAGTATGAGCCGCGACCGCAAAAAATTGCTGGTCGAAGTCGGCGACCCGTCGCAGGCGGGCGCACTATACTTTTGGAATACCAACGGCACACGAATGGAGCGCATTGGCTATAATCAGTCATCGCTGAAATCGCGCAAGTTATCGCCGGTGAAAACCATTTCCTACATCGCGCGCGACGGCACGGCGATCGATGCAATTCTGACCTTGCCGCGCAACAAGGCGGCGACCAAATTGCCGCTGATAGTCATGCCTCACGGCGGCCCTGGCGCGCGCGATATGGAAGCTTATGACTGGTGGACCCAATATCTTGCCGAGCTCGGCTATGCCGTGATCCAGCCCAATTATCGCGGCTCAACCGGCTATGGAGTCGCCTTCCAGAAAGCCGGCGAGGGCGAATGGGGCATGAAGATGCAGGACGACCTGCTCGATGCGATCACCTATGCGACCAAACAGGGCATCGCCGATTCGACACGAGTGTGCATCGTCGGCGCATCTTATGGCGGCTACGCCGCGATGCGCGGAGCCCAGCGCGATTCGGCGCATTACAAGTGCGCGATATCGTTCGCCGGCATATCCGACCTGTCGGCGATGAAGCGTTACGATACGCAATTCCTGCTCGGCAAATACGGCCAGACTTATTGGACCAAGCAGGTGCGCGATTTCTCTGCCGTGTCGCCGCGCTTCCACGCTGCCGACTTTAGCGTGCCGATCCTGATTGCTCACGGGGTCGAGGACAAGCGGGTCCCCGTCAAGCAATCGCGCTGGCTGGCGGAAGAGCTCAAGAAGGCCGGCAAGACCTACCAATATATCGAGCAGAAGGAAGGCGACCACCATTTCAGCCGCGCCGAAGACCGCCTCGAATTCCTCAAGGCGACCAAGGCGTTTCTTGACAAGCATAATCCAGGCTAGGCGGCGCGGGGGCGCAACCGTCGGAGAATGACCATGCCAAACGCGATCCGAGTCCATGCTGTCGGCGGCCCCGATGCACTGCAATGGGAACCGGTCGATGTCGGCGATCCGAGGCCCGGAGAAGTCCGTCTTCGCCATCACGCAGTCGGACTCAACTACATCGACGTCTATCACCGCACCGGCCTCTATCCGCAGTCATTGCCATTCATTCCCGGGGTCGAAGGCGCCGGGATTGTCGAGGCGGTGGGCGACGGCGTGACCAGCGTCACCGTGGGCGACCGGGTCGCTTATGCGGGCCCCATCGGAAGTTATGCCGAACTGCGGCTGATCGACGCCGCGCACCTCGTCGCTCTGCCTGCCGAGATCGGCTTCGACACCGCTGCGGCGATGATGCTCCAGGGGCTGACGGTCGATATGCTGATCAACCGCGTCCGGCCGCTGAAGGCGGGCGAGACGATCCTGATCCACGCGGCGGCTGGCGGGGTCGGGCTGATCCTGTGTCAATGGGCCAAGGCGATCGGTGCGACGGTGATCGGCACCGTGTCGAGCGACGCCAAGGCCGTACTCGCCCGCGCCCACGGCTGCGACCACCCGATCGTCACCAGCCGCGACGATTTCGTTGCCGAGGTGCTTCGAATCACCAATGGCAAGAAGCTTCCGGTGGTTTACGATTCGGTTGGCAAGGACAGCTTCGTGCGCTCGCTCGATTGCCTCCAGCGGCGCGGGATGCTGGTCAGCTTCGGGCAGGCGTCGGGGCCAGTGACCGATTTCCAGCCGGGAATGCTCGCGCAGAAGGGCTCGCTCTACCTGACCCGCCCGACGCTCTATGACTACATCGCTACTCGCCCCGAACTCGAAGCATCAAGCGCGGCATTGTTCGCGATGATCCGCGCCGGCAAGGTCCGCATCGAAATCGGCCAGCGTTTCGCTCTGTCCGACGCCGCCTCCGCGCATCGCGCGCTGGAGGCTCGCCAGACCATCGGATCAACCATCCTGACGGTCTGATGGCCCTGCCTTCCCTTCCGGCGCGTTCGCGGCTATGCGTCCGCGCCAATTCAGCTTGCACAGGTTAAGGATTTGAATGGCCAAGGAAGAACTTCTCGAGATGCGCGGCAAGATTGTCGAGCTGCTGCCC
>JBKJUB010000092.1:0-3512 GCA_046590765.1 Sphingomicrobium sp.
GCACAAGGATGCGCCATTCTACTTCACCATGTCGCCGCGTCAGTATGACAATTTCGCCGCCGCCTCGGGCCCGGTGTGGAGCTGGCACGTGACCGACATGCGCGACCGCGACGGGACTCAATTGGCGATGGGTAAGATCAACGGCCATGACTTTGCGGTGACCAAGAATGCCGCCGCGACGCGATTGTACAGCAACGTCCGCGAAGACATGCTGGTCGGGTTTGTGGTGATCGATCGACAGCGGACATTGGGCAAGTCGCTGCGCCAGTTGGGCGATCTGGCGACGATGCATCTGCTGCTCGATGTGAAGCCCGATGCGGGCAAGCGCAACAATGGTTCGATCCTGTCGCTGTTCGAGGCCGGGGCGGCGACCCCCGATCGCATGTCGCGGTTCGACAAAGGCGCGCTGACGGGGTTCTATACCCAACGCGAGAATAACCGCTCGGCCACCCAACAACGCGAAAATATCGCCGAAGCCATCCGCCGCGGCGCGGGCGAGGAGAAGGACAAGAAGTAAGCGCACGGGTTAACGCGTTTCAGCCGCAGTTGCTTGAATAGCGAGTCGGTCGCTGGCAACGAACGCATCGGCGATTGAAGAACCCGACCGAGTTGAGCGCGATTGGTGATGAAATTATCACGGACTTCTAGAGGCTTACCGAGAAGTTAACACTTCTCCGGTTGATTCCGATCAAATTATAAAAGCAATCTTTCCCGATGTAGCGGCGCCGTGCCGTGAAGGAACCAGGGGAAGAGCGATGAACATCAGGATATTTTTGACCGGCTCGGCGATTGCGCTGGGCGTGACGCTGGCCGCCACACCTGCTTCAGCCCAGTTCCGCTGCGACCTCAACGGCGTCGTTGGCATCCCGCTTGCTGCCCAAGGTACCAATTCTGTTGTTTGCGGCATTCCCATTGCAGCTCCGGGCACGTCTGATGATCTGACGGTATTGGGAATTGACGTCGCTTTCAGCGGCGACAGCGTTACGCTGATCGGAGCAGGCGCCATTGCGCAGACAAATTCCGGCATCCCGTTCATCGCGAATTATGCAAGGCCGGAGGGCTTCGGGGTCACGGCCGTTGGGGCTTATGCGATCGTCACGGGTGCGGCCAGCGTGGCAGTCGGCGATCGAGCGACTGTTGGGCTGATCGACTTCAGCACGGGATTTTCACCGATTTCGAACACGGCCGGCGGAACAGCGATTGGTAGTTATTCCTTGGTCACGGGCAACTTTGGCACCGCAATCGGCTTGGCTGCACAAGCCAACGGGGTAATATCGACCGCCGTTGGCAGCCTTGCGATCGCCCGAGGAAATGCTGCGACCGCCGTTGGTAACAATTCGCAAGCCCTTGGGGTTGAATCGGTCGCCGTGGGACATGGCGCCATGGCTACCGGCAGTGGCGGACTCGCAATCGGGTCCTTGGCCAATGCGTCAGCAACCGGCGGCTCATCGGTGGGGCTGGTCGTCCCGGGCGCCAATCTGGCGGCGGCGATGGCGATTGGATATGCTTCGCAGGCCTTTGGAGCCGATACGACAGCGATCGGCAATTACGCGTTGATCGGCAACACCGGCGATTCGGTGACGGTCTATAACGGCGCGACGGCAATCGGGGCCGCCAGCCGGGTTGGGGCCGCCAATGCCACGACCATCGGCGCTAGGGCCACGGCGACAGCAGCGAACAGCGTCGCGATCGGTTATGGCTCGGTCGCGAACCAGGCCAATACGGTGTCGGTCGGAACGGCCGGTGGGGAGCGCAAAATCGTCAACCTTGCCGCCGGGACTGCACCGACCGATGCGGTCAATGTCAGCCAGCTTAACGCGGCGACGTCGAGCTTCAACGCCGGACTCGCCGCCGCGCAAGGCGACATCGACAATCTGTATTCGATGCAGCGACGCGACCGGCGCGACATGAAGCAGGGGGTTGCCGCCGCAGTGGCGATTGCCAACGCGCCATTGCCGTCGGGCCCGGGCAAGGTCAGCTATGCCGTCAACGGCGCGATGTTCCGCGGTGAATATGCGGTTGGCGGGTCGATGAATTATCGGCTCAACACCGACGCGCCGCTCGCGGTCGGGATTGGCGTGTCGCACGGCGGGGGCAAGAATACGGCGGTGCGGGTCGGCGTCGCCGGCGAGTTCTAAGCCACAAAAAAGGGGCCGGACGATATTGTCGCCCGGCCCTTTTCATTTGGTCGATCGGCCTAGCGGCGGGCGCCAGCGGCTTTCTGCTCGGCGACGCTGAGCACGCCGTCCTTGTTGGTGTCGGCGCGGTCGAATTGCGACATTGCCGGTGCGCGATTCTCGGCCAGGCTGACCTTGCCGTCCTTGTTGGTATCGAACTTCGCCAGGACCGAAGCACTGTCGGTCTTGACCGGGGCGCCGGCGACCGGGGCATTGAATTCGGTCAGCGTCAGCTGGCCATTATTGTCCTTGTCGAGCCGCCGGTACAGCGCCTCGCGCTGCTTCATCACGAAGCCGCGCTGGGCATTGAACTCGCGGGTCTGGACGCCTTCGAGCTCGGCGCGATCGGCGAAACCATCCTTGTTGGCATCGGCCGATACGAACACCGAATCGATCTTCTGCATGAAGGCAGCGCGCGGTATCGGTTGCACCGTCGCGGCAGCGGCAGCGGGCGCCTGTGCGGCAACCGGCGCGAGCGGGGCCGAGGCGAGGATCAGGATCATTGCGGTACGAATCGACACATTATTTCTCCGAAGATTGTTGAACGATTATTTGACCACTCCAGCGGCCTTCATTTCGGCGACGGTGACGACGCCATCCTTGTCGGTGTCGATCTGGTCGAAATAGCTGAGCTTGCCGGCGCGATGTTCGATCAAGCTGATCATCCCGTCCTTGTTGATGTCGAGCTTGGCGATCAACGGGCGGCCGTCGGCGGGCGGGGTGCCGGTGACCAGCTTCATGAATTCGGCCGGGCTGATCTGGCCATTCTTGTCGACATCGAGCTGGGCGAAGGTCGCCTGCGCCCGCGCCCGGGCATTGCCCAGCGCAACCGCGCGATCATAGCCCTCGATCTCGACCCGGCTGACCTTGCCATTCTTGTCGGCATCCATCTTGCCGAACTCCTGGTCCATGGTCGTGATGTAGGTCGCACGCGGGACGTTGCCATTCCCCTGCGCGCCAGCCGCGCCGCCGAGCGAGACGGCGAGCATCGCGGTGGCAATGACGGTTCGAATGATCACGCAGCGCTCCCTAAAGTAAATCAACATTTCCGCAAGTTTGCCAGTGCTGGCCGTCGTGGGGAAGGGCTTTGCTCCATGACGGCGGCGATGTTGCGCAGGCATGAATGGGCGAGTCGGGAAGGTGGGCTGGGTCGCAACGAATGCCATCCATTCCAGTCTGTCCATGGCGAATATATTATTCATATGAATCAGAGATCTAACTTGAATTCCGAGCGTGACGTTGATTCTAATCAAGAAACGAGCGCAGTCTGATAGTCGCCTGGTGCTGCAACTGTGCCGTGCCGCATGAAAAGGGGAATAATCATGAAACTCAAGG
>JBKJUB010000149.1:0-3392 GCA_046590765.1 Sphingomicrobium sp.
CCCGGCGCCGGGCCAGGCCAATATGTCGATGTCGACCACCCAGTTGGCCGAGCGCTACGGCTGCCTGTCGATGACCCTGGAAATGCCGTTCAAGGACAATGGCGACCTGCCCGACGAAATTTACGGCTGGTCGCCCGAACGCTCCAAATATCTTGCCGGTTCATGCCTCGACGCGCTCCACGCGATCCTGCCCGAACTCGGCTCCACCAGCGCGGTTCGCGCAAGGGCGGAAGAGACGGTCTGATGCCGACGCTCGTCCTGCTGCGCCACGGCCAGTCGCAGTGGAACCTCGAGAACCGCTTCACCGGCTGGTGGGACGTCGGACTGACCGACAAGGGGGTCGAGGAAGCACGAAGCGCGGGGCGGCTGCTGGCCGACCATGGCTTCGACTTCGACCATTGCTTCACCTCGCTCCAGACCCGCGCCATCCGGACGTTGCACCTGGTGCTGATGGAGATGGACCGTTTGTGGCTGCCGGTGACCAAGGACTGGCGGCTCAATGAGCGCCATTACGGCGGGCTGACCGGGCTCAACAAGGCCGAGATGATCGCCAAGGTGGGCGAGGAGCAGGTCAAGATCTGGCGGCGATCGTTCGACATTCCCCCGCCGGTGATGGAGGCCGATAGTCCGTACCAGGTGGGAAGCGACCGGCGTTATGCGGGCGTGACGGTGCCGGGGTCGGAGAGTCTCAAGAATACCATCAACCGGGTGCTGCCTTATTATGAGGCGCAGATTGTGCCGCGGTTACGCGCCGGCGAGCGGGTGATCGTCGCGGCGCATGGCAATAGTTTGCGCGCGCTCGAGAAATATTTGTCGAAGATTGGTGACGACGAGATTGTCGGGCTGGAAATTCCGACCGGGCAGCCGATTGTCTATGAGCTGGGCGACGATCTGGCGGTCAAAGAGCGTTATTATCTGGGCGACCGCTAAGCGCTTACGCAGCTTTTTCCCGATACATTTCCTGGTCGGCGCGATCGAGCACGGTCTCGGCGGTGTCGCCTTGTTCGATCGCGGTGATGCCGATGGCGACGCTCAGCGGCAGCGGCTGGCCGTGATAGGCGAAATTGCTCGCGGCGATCGAATTGACCAGCCGGCTGGCGGTGTCCATCGCGCTGGCCTCGTCGGCATGGTCGAGCAGGATGGCGAATTCATCACCGCCGATCCGCGCGACAAGGTCGCTCTGGCGCACCCCGTCGACCATCATCTGCGCCAGATAGACCAACGCCGCGTCGCCCGCCGAATGGCCGAACGAATCGTTGAGCGCCTTCAGCCCGTCGACATCGACGAACAATAAGGCGGCGGGAATGTGGTGGCGATCACAACGCGCGATCAGCATGTCGAGCTGGCGCACCAGCCCGCGGCGATTGGCGACCGGAACCAGTGCGTCGCGATGGGCGTCGCGATCGAGCTCCTCGACTCGCGATTCGAGCCGCGCGACCTGGCCGCGCAACCGTGCAATTTCCTCCATCAGCGCCTGCATATCGACGCTGTGCACGACTCGGTCCATTTCCCGAAATGCCCCCATTGAGGTTGAATTCATAACCTGCATTAAGCCAAAAAGGAAATCGCCTTCGCAACGTCTGTCCCAATTGCGCACGGCGACTAGTCTTTCTACACCGCCATCTCGGTGAGGGAGCAAGGACGTTTCGATGAACGACGCGACGGTCGGGATCATCATGGGCAGCCGGTCCGATTGGGAGACGATGCGCCATGCCGCTGAGACGCTCGATGCGCTCGGCATCTTGCATGAGGTCAAGGTCGTTTCCGCGCACCGCACGCCGCAGCGATTATATGATTATGCCGGCAGCGCGAAAGCGCGCGGGCTTAAGCTGATCATCGCCGGTGCTGGTGGCGCGGCGCATTTGCCGGGGATGGCAGCTTCGATGACCCCGCTGCCGGTGCTCGGCGTGCCGGTCGAAAGCAAGGCGCTGAAGGGCATGGATAGCTTGCTGTCGATCGTCCAGATGCCCGCCGGAGTTCCGGTCGGGACGCTGGCGATCGGCAAGCCCGGCGCGATCAATGCGGCGTTGCTCGCGGCGGCGATGCTGGCGACGACCGACGAGCCGCTTGCGGCACGGCTCGCCGATTGGCGCGCGGCGCAGACCGATTCGGTGCCCGAGGCGCCTGAGTGAGTCTTCCTCCCGGATCGACCGTCGGGATAATCGGCGGCGGCCAGCTTGGCCGGATGATGGCGATGGCGGCGGCGCAGCTTGGCTATCGCTGTCACATTTACGATCCGCACGAGGCGCCGTGCGCTGCGGAAGTGAGCGCGGCGTTTACGCGCGGGGCGTTTGACGATGAAGCGGCGCTGGGGCGGTTCGCGGCAGACTGCGACGTGGTCACGTACGAGTTCGAGAATGTGCCGGTGGGGCCGCTTGGCGCGCTTGGCGACAAGCTCCGGCCGGGCACGCGGAGCTTGGAGATTGCGCAGGATCGCGCGGCCGAGAAGCGCTTCCTCGAGGGGGCTGGCGCGCGGGTCGCCGCATGGCGCGAAATTTCATCGGTCGAGCAACTGGAGGCAGCGGTAGCCGAGCTCGGGGTGCCGCTGGTGCTCAAGAGCCGCCGGCTGGGCTATGATGGCAAGGGGCAGGCGTGGGTGCGCGATCCGTCTGACGCCCAAAGCGCGTGGGACAGCATTGGCAATGCCCCTGCGGTGGCTGAAGCGGGGATCGCGTTCGAGGCCGAATTTTCGGTGTTGATCGCGCGGACTGCGGACGGCCAGACCAGCGCGTTCGCGCCGCCGCGCAACGAGCATTCGGACGGAATCTTGCGCCGTTCGTCAGTGCCAGCGGGCGCGCCGATCGAGGTCATGACGAAGGCCGCGATTGCAACCGCGGCGACGCTGGCCGAGGCGCTTGGCCATGTCGGGATGTTCACCGTCGAGTTTTTCGCTTGCGCCGATGGCGCCTTGGTCAACGAAATCGCGCCGCGGGTCCACAATAGCGGCCACTGGACGATCGAGGGGGCGGTGACCTCGCAATTCGAACAGCATGTTCGCGCGATCTGCGGGCTTGCGCTCGGCAGTCCGGATCTGGTCGCGGGCGGCGCGGTGATGGAAAACCTGATCGGCAGCGACGTCGATGCGTGGGCCGAGCTGCTGGCTGACCCGGGCGCGAGCCTGCACCTCTACCACAAGGGCGAAGCACGCCCCGGACGCAAAATGGGCCACGTCACCCGATTGAAGTGACGCGGCCCAATCTTGCTAGATGAGAGCCTTACTTGGCCTGCATCACCTCAATCGGAATGCCGAGCTTGTCGAGTTGCGGGCGGACCTTGGCGGCGTCGCCGACCACGACCCACACGAAGCCCTTGGGATCGAGCGCCGAGCGCAGCGCCTGATCGGTGCTTGCCCGGGTCAATCCGCGATACCGATCGCCGAGCAATTCGAAATA
>JBKJUB010000089.1:0-5893 GCA_046590765.1 Sphingomicrobium sp.
GAAGTGCGGCGCCAGCCGCCCCGCGCCATCGCGCATCACGAAATATTTCTGGTTGGTCCGCGCGGTCAGCTGGATGACCTCGGGCGGGACGTCGAGATAGTCCGCGTCGAACTGCCCGAGCAACGGCACCGGCCACTCGGTCAGCCCGGCATTCTCGACCACCAGCCCCTCGTCCTCGACGAGGTTGAACCCGGCATCTTCCGCCGCGATCAGCGCGCCCTTGCGGACGATGTCCTCGCGCTCGGCGTGGTCAACCAGCACATGGCAGGCGCGCATCTTCTCGACGTAATCATGCGCCCCGCCAATGGTGATCGGGCCAGCGTGATGGAAGCGGTGGCCGAGCGTCGAGGCGCCGCACGCCACCCCCTCGATCGCCACCGGGACGATGGCATCGCCAAGCAACGCCACGATCGAATGCAATGGCCGCACCCAGCGCATCGATGCGCTGCTGGCCGACGCCGCGCCCCAGCGCATTGACTTGGGCCAGGCGAAATCGCGCACGATCGCGGCGACCGTCTCGGCCAGCACCTCGGCGGTCGCGCGGCCGGGCTTGTCGATCACCGCGAACCACACCCCGTCGCGGTCCTGCAACTGGTCCTGGGTCAGCCCGGTCTTGCGCAGGAAACCCTCCAGCGCTTGGCTCGGCGCGGCGGTCTTGGGACCTTTGAGTTCCTCGCTCACCGCCTCGGTCGCGGCGGGCAGATCGCGCGCGATCAGCACCAGCCGGCGCGGGGTCGAGTAAGTCGTGATCCCGTCATGCTTGAGACCCGCAGCGGCAAGCGCCTCGGCCATCATCCGCGCGAGATCATTGCGGGCCTTGGCCTGCATCCGCGCGGGAATTTCCTCGGACAGCAGTTCGAGGAGGAAGTCCGTTCCCCCACTCACGCCGCATACCCTTTATAGTCCATCCAAGCGGCGCAAGCGCCCTTGGCCAGATCGCGCACGCGACCGATGTAGGCCTGCCGCTCGGCGACCGAGATGACGCCCCGCGCCTGCAGCGTGTTGAAAATGTGGCTCGCCTTGATCGCCTGCTCGTAAGCAGCAATCGGGACCCCGGCCTTCAGGCTATTCTCAGCTTCCGCCGCGGCCATCTTGAACGCCTCGAACAGGCGGTCAGTATCCGCCACTTCGAAATGCCATTTCGACATCTGCTGCTCATTGTCGAGGAACACGTCGCGATAGGTCACGCCGGCGTTATTGAACTTCAGGTCGAACACATTGTCGACACCCTGGATGTACATCGCCAGCCGCTCGAGCCCGTAAGTCAGCTCGCCCGCGACCGGCTTGCAATCGTAACCGCCGACCTGCTGGAAGTAAGTGAACTGCGTCACTTCCATCCCGTCGCACCACACTTCCCACCCGAGGCCCCAGGCACCCAGTGTCGGACTTTCCCAATCATCCTCGACGAAGCGGATGTCATGCTTGAGCGGGTCGATCCCGATCGCGTCGAGCGAGCCGAGATACAGCTGCTGGAGGTCGGGCGGGCTCGGTTTGAGCATCACCTGATATTGGTAATAAGCGCCGAGCCGGTTGGGGTTCTCGCCATAGCGGCCATCGGTCGGGCGGCGGCATGGCTGGACGTAGGCGCAGTTCCACGGATCGGGCCCGAGCGCACGGAGTACCGTCGCCGGGTGAAACGTCCCCGCCCCCATCTCCAGATCGTATGGCTGCAGGATCACGCAATCGCGCTCCCCCCAGTAACGATGGAGGGTGAGGATCAAATCCTGGAAGGAGAGCGCGTCTGCCACGCTTAGCGCCCTAGTGTGCGCGGCTCGGGGGGGTCAAGCCGCGTGCGATAATGTAAGGTTGTGTTGACATCGAAGCGCGACTCGCTATGTAAGGTTTTACTGACATAAAGTAAGGCTTTACTGACAAGTGAAGAACCGCCTCAGACTGTTGCGCGCCGAACGCGGGTGGAGCCAGGCCGAGCTTGGCGGTCGGCTCGGCGTGTCTCGCCAAGCGGTCAACGCGATCGAAACCGGCAAGCATGACCCATCGCTTCCGCTGGCGTTCAGGCTGGCGAGATTATTCGACTTGAAGATCGAGGAGATATTCGATGACCGACATGAGTGAGCCGGGCGCCGGGGAACGGCTTGAGGCGCAGAGGCGGCGGCGGTTGTGGGGCAGTGTCGGGGTGCTGTTCGTAGCCGGTGCGATTTCAGGTGCAGTGACCGGTTATGGTGCGGCATCGCGCAACCTCAAGATCAACGAAATCTGGGCCTCGCTGCCACAACCCGCGGTTCTTGCGCTGGTCGGCATCGCACTAGCCGTCTTCGTTGCTGGCTGCTGGCGTTTCTACCGTTCGATCGACGAGGTCGAACTGGGCGATAACCTATGGGCCTCGACCGCCTCTTATTATGTTTACGCGACCTTGTTTCCGGTTTGGTGGGTGCTCGCCAAGGCAAATATTCTGCCGCAGCCGGGCGGGTGGACAATCTACGCCATTGCCCTTGGCGGCGGAGCGATCATCTACATCTGGCGCAAGTGGCGTGCCCGCTAGCACTGGTTGATTCCCCAAATCAATTTCCGACATTCAGGTCGACAATTTCATCATCACTTTTATTTGCGGAGTTTTTCATGCGTAAGTTCTTCACCCGTTCCGCCGCCGCCATTGCCGCAGCGTCGGTAGCGCTATCCCCGCTCGCCGCCAGGGCGCCTGCCGCCAAGCCGGCGCTGTGGAAAATCGCCGATAAGGATACGACCATCTATCTGTTTGGGACGATCCATCTTCTTCCTACCGGGACCGCGTGGCGCACCGCCAAGTTCAACCAGGCTGCGGCCAGTTCCTCCACCTTGGTGGTCGAGACGATCATCGACGAGGCCAATCCGCAGGCGGCGATCGGCGCGATGATGAAGCTGGCGGTTAGTCCCAACCTGCCTCCGATCCTCGACCGGGTGCCGGCCGACAAGCGCGCCGCGCTGGCCGGGGTGATTGCACGATCGGGGATGCCCGCAGGAATCCTCGACAAGCTCGAAACCTGGGCGGCGGGTATGATCCTGCTTGGCGTGACGTTCAAGGATTTGGGACTCGAGGCCAATTCAGGGGTCGAAACCGCACTTCGCAGTGAGTTCAAGACCGCCGCCAAGCCGATCGACCAGCTCGAAACCAACGCCGAGCAATTCGGCTTTTTCGACACTTTGCCCGAAGCCGCGCAGCGCAAATTCCTTACCAGCGTGCTTGACGATCCGACCAAGGGCCGCGCTGAATTCGCCGAAATGCTCAATGTCTGGACGCGCGGCGACGTCAAAGCGATGGGCGAGACCTTCAACCGCGAGCTGGCCGATTCGCCCGAGCTTCGCGAGAACCTCCTGCGCAAGCGCAATGCCAATTGGAATTACTGGCTCCAGCGCCGGATGCAGCAGCCGGGAACATTGTTCGTCGCAGTTGGGGCCGGGCATTTATCGGGCAGCGATTCGGTGATCAGCATGCTTGAAAAGAGCGGCTACAAGGTCAAACGCGTCCAATAGGTGAACAAATCAACGAAACTGTTGATTTGCGGCCACAACTTAACCTGATCGTAAGTTGACTAAGCGACCCTAGGTGAACAGATTGTCGATGCACTAACCCGGGGGGGTAAACGTGCCGCAACGACTACGTTCGCCAAGGGCGCTCAGCGTCCGATTCACGGCTGATCTGACCAGCGCGGCATTGCTGCTGTCCGCGATGGTCGTTCCAGCGCCACTCTCCGCTCTGCCCTCACTGATCGTCAAACCCGCCGAGCAGCGCGCCGTCCAGCCGGCCTTGTGGGTGCTGAGCGACAGCGACACCACCATTTACCTGTTTGGCACCTTCCACGCGCTCGACGATCGCACCGACTGGTTCGGTCGCGATGTGCGCGCCGCGTTCGAGGGATCGGATCAGCTGATCCTCGAGACATTGGTGCCGACTGATCCGGTCGAGCTTGCCAACGCGCTTTCCCGCCATTCGCTGATTGCGCCACTAGTGGTCGGCCAGCCGGTGGTCAGCCGCGCCGCTGCGCCGGCCCAGATCATGGCTGCCGGCCGCACCGCCGGCATGACTGTCGAGCGCGGCGCCGACATGATGCTCCGCCAATATGCGACCGTCGACGGTAAGCCGGTTGACGGACTGGAAAGCTTTGATTTTCAACTGACCATGCTCACCGGACTGCCCGCCGCCGAGCGACTCGCTGGCCCCCAGCCCGACCCGCGCCATATGCTGCTCGCGATGCGAACCGCGTGGCGCGCCGGGGATGCCGCCAGCTTCGCTGCCGCGCTGACCACGCTCGAAGCCCAGTCCCCCGCCGCCTATCAACGCTTGTTCGTCGACCGCAACATGCATTGGGCAAGCTGGATCGCGCGGCGGATGCAGCAGCCCGGCACGGTATTCGTCGCGGTCGGGACCGGCCATTTGATCGGCCGGGACAGTGTCCAGCAGCAGTTGGCCACCCGCGGATATCGCGCGACCCGCATCAACTAGCACCCGAAACTTGCCAGTTCGGCCGCTGCCCCTTATAGGCGCGCGCTTGCTCACCCATGGTCATCCCTGGAGGCGTGGCGGAGCAATTACCGAAGGAATAAGAAATGAGCGAACAGCTGACGCTGCCCGCCGAGCAACGCGAACGGAATGGCAAGGGAGCCTCCCGTGAACTGCGTCGCACAGGACGGGTGCCCGCCGTGATCTACGGCGACAAGAAAACCCCACTCTCGGTCCATGTCGATGAAAAGAGCCTCGCCAAGATGCTCTCGACCGGCCACTTCATGAACACGATCGTGATGATCGACGCCGGTGGCAAGAGCCACCGCACGCTGCCGAAGGACGTCCAGTTCCACCCGGTATCGAGCCGTCCGATCCACGTCGATTTCCTGCGCATCGGCGAGCATAGCACGGTCACCGTCGCGATCCCCGTGCGCTTCGACAATGAAGAGGATTCGCCGGGGCTCAAGCGCGGCGGCGTGCTCAACATCGTCCAGCACGAAATCGAGCTGGTCTGCGACGCAGCCGAAATCCCCGACGAATTGCACGTCGACCTCACCGGGCTCGACATTGGCGATTCGATCCACATCAGCAACATCAAGCTGCCCAAGGGCGCCAAGGCGGCGATCGACGACCGCGACTTCACCGTCGCCACGCTGGTCGCGCCGTCGGCGATGAAGTCCGAGGAAGGCGACACCGCGACCGAGGCGGGCGATGTCCCGACCATCGGCGAAGATGGCGAACCGATCGAAGACGGCGAAGCGCCGACTGCCGACGAAGGTGGCAAGGAAGGCTAAGCCTTCGCTTCCACACCACGCGTACATCAGCGCCCATCCTGCTTGCGGGGTGGGCGTTTTTGTTTGAAGGACGCTTTGGATTCAAGGGGTGGCAATGCAAATCTGGGCAGGTCTCGGCAATCCGGGGACGCAATATGCGCTCCACCGCCACAATGTCGGCTTCATGGCCGCCGACATCATCGCCGAAGTCCAAGGCTTTTCCCCCTGGTCGAAGAAATTCCGCAGCCTGATAGCCGAGGGCCGCATCGGCCGCGAGCGCGTGCTCCTCATTAAGCCGCAAACCTTCATGAACGACAGCGGCGACGCGGTTCAGCAGGCACTGAATTTCTTCAAGCAGGACATCAGCTCGTTGACGGTGTTCCACGACGAGCTCGATCTTGCCCCGATGAAGGTCAAGGTTCGCACCGGTGGCGGGCTTGCCGGGCATAATGGCTTGCGCTCGATCGACGCCACCTTCGGCCCCGAATTCCGCCGCTTGCGGATCGGCATCGGCCATCCCGGCGACAAAGCCAAGGTCACCAATTACGTGCTCGGAAATTACGCCAAGAGCGAAATGGACGCGCTTTCCGATCTACTCGGTGCATTGGCGGCAGAGGCGGAGTGGCTGGCAACCGGCGACGACGCCCGCTTCATGAGCGACGTCGCCGCGCGGCAGCAGCAG
>JBKJUB010000197.1:0-6129 GCA_046590765.1 Sphingomicrobium sp.
GCCTGATCAGCGTCATATTTGGGCGAGGGGAATAGAATGCGCGTTCTGGCAATGGCATCGCAGAAGGGCGGATCGGGGAAGACGACCCTGTCCGGGCATCTGGCGGTGCAAGCGCAATTGGCGGGCGCTGGGCCCGTCTGCCTCATTGATATCGATCCGCAGGGCTCGCTTGCCGATTGGTGGAACGAGCGCGAGGCCGATATGCCGGCTTTCGCCCAGACCACCGTCGCCCGGCTCGCGTCGGATCTCGAGGTGCTTCGTCAGCAGGGTTTCCGTCTCGCGGTGATCGATACGCCGCCAGCCATCACCATGGCGATCCAATCGGTCATTGCGGTGGCCGAACTGATCGTTATTCCGACCCGCCCGAGCCCGCACGATCTGCGCGCCGTCGGTGCAACGGTCGACTTGTGCGACCGCGCCGGCAAGCCATTGCTGTTCGTCGTAAATGGCGCGACACCGAAAGCCAAGATCACTTACGAAGCCGCGGTTGCGCTGTCGCAGCACGGCACGGTCGCCCCCGTCACGCTTCACCACCGCACCGATTTCGCGGCGTCGATGATCGATGGTCGGACGGTGATGGAAGTCGATCCCAACGGGCGCTCGGCGCGCGAAGTGGTCGAATTGTGGGATTATATTTCCGACCGGCTGGAAAAGAATTTTCGCCGCACCGTATTTGCCGCACCCGGCCAAGCGCCGGCTGCCAGTCCCCGTCCCGTTGGTGGTTTCGGCCGCCGCGTGGCGGGCCAGTAAGGAGTGCCCAGCATGGGCGAGCCCAAAGCCTTCGCATCACTGTCGTCCGGGCTGCTTGCCCGCAAAGGTGGCGCTCGACCGGCGATGCGTCCGCAGGGATTCGGCGGCCAGCATGGCGCCGGACTGGAAGATCTTGGCTGGAACGACATGGGGTTCGAGCCGCCCAAGCCAGCGAGCCTGCCCGATACCGATTCGGAGCATGACGGTTTTGGTGAAGACATTGGCCCGCAGCCGCTGCGCAATCCGCTTGCCGCGCTGACGCCGATTGGCTCACCGGTCCACGATCAGCGTGCCGAGCTGGCCGACGCCTTCAACGCCGTCGAGGCCGAAGGTGACGAGGATTACGACGAAACCGCCGAGCTATTCGACGGCGAAATGCCCGACTTTCCGACCGAGGTCGAAACCGCCGATGTGGTGTCGATCCCGGCGCGCAAGACGATGGCGATCGAACCGTCGGTGGTGGCCGCTGCCCCGGCAGTAGTTGCAGCACCGCGCCGGGCGACCAAGCCGCGGGCCTTGCCCGGGTCGAAGGCGAAAGCGGCGTTCACGTTGCGCCTCGACAAGGAACGTCATTTGAAATTGCGCCTGGCCTGCGCGGTAACCGGCCGATCTGCCCAGCAAATCGTCACCGATGCACTCGACGCTTTGCTGGCCGAAATGCCCGAACTCGACGGCATGGCCGAGCGTGCACCCGGTAACAATCGCGCGAGCAATTAAGCGAAGGGAATTTGTGATGGCTAAGTCGCTGCGTTTCGGAACTGCGCTCACTGCCGTCGGGCTGATCGGCGCGCTCGCAGCCTGCGCCACCCCAGGTGCTCGCATCGCGGCGCGCTCGTCGATCTTCAACGACAAGATCGACAAGTCGAACATCGGCATCGCGACCCGCGCCCAGGCGGCGCTCGAAAAAGGCGATTATGCAACCGCAGTGGCGCTCGCCGAGCGCGCGGTGGGCAATACCCCCAACGACGCCGGTTTCCGCTCGTTGCTCGGCGGGGCATATTTCGGGGCCGGGCGATTTGCCTCGGCCGAGACGGCCTATCGCGATTCGCTGAGCCTGATGGCCAACCAGCCGCAAGTCGTGCTCAAGCTGGCACTGGTGACCATCGCGCAGGGCAAGAATGATGCCGCGCTGGCGGTGCTCGAACAATCGCGCAACGTACTCGATGCGTCGGATTACGGCCTTGCGCTGGCGCTTGCCGGGCAGCCGCAAGCCGCAGTCGTCGCGCTCGATGCCGCAGCGCGTGAAACCGGCGCCGATGCGCGGGTTCGCCAGAATTTGGCGCTGGCCCATGCCTTGTCGGGCAATTGGGACCAGGCCCGCGAAGTCGCATCGCAAGATGTCGCCGCCGACCAGGTCGACGCGCGAATCCAGCAGTGGATGACCTTTGCCAAGCCGTCCAAGGCGTCGGACCAGGTGGCGTCGCTGACCGGGATCAGCCCGGCGGCGAGCGATCCGGGCCAGCCGGTGCGGCTCGCTTTGGGGCAACCCAGGAGCGATGCGCGCATGGCCATGGCCGAGCCGGTTGCAGTGGCGCCAGTCACCGCCGAGCCTGCACCGCCGATGATCGAGGAAGTTGCAGCGGCCGAGCCGGTTGCAGCGCCTGCGCCTGAAGTTGCGGCGGCGCCCGAGCCGGTCATGGTCGCCGAAGTTGCACCGTCGCCGGTGGTTGCGGTCGAGCAAGTGCGCGAGATTGTCGCCGCTGCGGTGGCCTCGGTTGCACCTCGTCCAATGGTCAAGTCGCATCGAGTCGCCGCGGCCAAGCCCGGCCTGTCGCCGCGCGCAGCAAGCTTCAGCGATGCCCGTTTGCCATTGCGCCGCGCGGTCTTCGCTCGCCCCACCGGGAACAGCAATTCGGTCGTCCAACTGGGTGCTTATTCGTCGCGCGCCAGTGTCTCGGCGGCGTGGAACAAGGTTGCAGCCAAATATCCGACGTTACGCGGGTTCAAGCCGGGGACGGCGCGGTTCGATGGGCCTGCGGGCATCGTCTATCGCCTGTCGGTCAGCGGTTTCGCTTCACAGGGTCATGCGCAAAACATGTGCTCGGCATTGAAGCGCAACGGCGGGGCGTGCTTCGTTCGCAGCGTCGCCGGGGAACGCCCGGTGCGGATGGCGTCGCTCTAAGCTTGAGTTAGGCCAAGCGTTCGGCGGTGAGGAGGTCGAGACAGGCCATCCGCACCGCGACGCCCATTTCCACCTGAAGAACGATCAATGAGCGCTGTGGATCGTCGGCCAGCGCGCTGTCGATCTCGACTCCGCGGTTGATCGGGCCGGGGTGCATGACGACGGCCTTGGGCGCGGCTTTGGCCATGCGCGCGGTGGTCAGTCCGTAGCGAGCGAGATATTCGCCCGGCGCATCGCCAAATTCCTCATCGAGCCGCTCGCGCTGGATGCGCAGCATCATCACCACGTCGGCGCCTTCGACCGCAGCGTTGATCGAGCCGTCGCCGGTGAAATCGGCGGGGAGCAGCTCGGGCGGGCCGGCGAGGCGGACGTCGGCGCCGAGGCGGGTGAGCAATTTGAGGTTCGAGCGGGCGACGCGGCTATGCTTGAGGTCGCCGCAGATGGCGACCGTGAGCCCTTCGATACGGCCAAAGCGCTGGCGGATGGTGGCGGCGTCGAGCAACGCCTGGGTCGGATGCTCGCCCGAACCATCGCCGGCGTTAATCACCGGGCAATCCATGATCGTGGCGATGCTGGCGGGCGCGCCGCTGACGGCGTGGCGGATGATCAGCGCGTCGGGGCGCATCGCGTTCAAGGTGCGCGCGGTGTCCTCGAGCGTCTCGCCTTTCTTGATCGAACTCATCTCGACCTGCATCGTCACCACCTGCGCGCCGAGGCGGTTGGCGGCGATTTCGAAGCTCAACAGGGTGCGGGTCGAGTTTTCGAAGAAGGCGTTGACGATGGTGAGGCCGTCGAGCTTGTCCGAATGGCGGCGGGGCTGGCGGTTGAAGGTGAACCAGCGGTCGCCCTCGTCGAGAATATTGGCGATGTGCGCGTCGCTGAGGCCGTCGATCGAAAGCAGGTCCATGAGGCGGCTTGCTAGCTTGGGTCGGGCAGATTGACCAGCGCGTCGATCGCGCCCTGCAATATATGCGCGGCGGCGTGGGCGTCGATCAATGTGGCGCGCTTGGCGCGGCTCATGTCGGCCTCGATCATCACCCGCTCGACCGCGATCGTCGACCAGCGCTCGTCCCACAGCAGCACCGGACGGGCGAGGGGGAGGAGGTTGCGGGCGAAAGCGCGGACCGACTGGGTACGGGGCGAATCGCTGCCGTCCATGTTGAGGGGGAGGCCGACGACGAGGCCGGTGATCGTGTGGCGCTCGATCAGGGCGGCGAGCGTGGCGAGGTCGGCGGTGAATTTAGTGCGGCGGAGCGTTTCGGCGGCAGTGGCGTAGCTCCAGCCCATATCGCAGGTGGCGAGACCGATGGTCTTGGTGCCGACGTCGAGCCCGAGCAGGCGGCCGCCGCTGAGGGGCAGCGCGGCGCGGAAATCGGCGGCAGTGGAGGCGATCATTTGAATGCTGCGAGGCGCCGCGCGGCATCGGCGCGGATCGAACCCCAGAACAAGGCATAATCGAACGGATGATAATTATTGCCGGGCAGGACGAAGCCGCCGACGCCGGGCAGGGTGCCGGCGACCAGCAGCAGTCCCTGGTCGCAGCGCGCGCTGACCTGTCCCGGCGCAATCGCCGCCGTGACGAAATCGAGCGAGGGCTGGAGCGTGCCGAGGTTGGCGGAGGCCGGGGCAGAGCCGCCGCTGGTGCCGGTCAGCGGGTTGACGCAGACCATGTCGGCGCGCTGGCGGACGATGCCGTTGGCGCCCTTGGTGCCGACCCACGAGTCCATGATCAGCCCGGGATTGGCGGGATCGCCGAAGCTTTGCCACGACAGGATGCAGCCAGCCTCGTCGGGCGTTGCGCAGGCGGTGCGGGCCATCGCGGGGAGATCGGCGGTGGCGGACAATGGCCAGCCGACGACATAAGCAGCGACGACGCGACCTTCCAACGCATTTCGGCGGTCGACCAGCAAGTGCGACAGATGCAGCGCGCCCTGGCTGTGCCCGGCGAGGATCAGCGGCTTGCCGGGATTGGCAGCGAGAAAGACATCGAATGCCGCGAGCACGTCGCGATAGGCGAGGTCGAGCGCATGGCTGGCATCGGCGCTGTTGAGTAGGAACGCACCATAGGCCGCCTGGCGGTAGCGCGGCGCCCAGACGGCGGAGACGGCGTTGAACGCACTCGACTGGCTCTGGACGAACAGATGGATCCGCGCTTCGTCCTGCCCGGCGGGAACCAAGGGCGCGTTCCAGCGGTCGGTCTGGAGATAAGTGGTCGGGTGGATGAAGAAAGTCGCGGCGGTTTTGTCGCCGATTGCGGGAGCCATGCCGGTCGGCATCCACGCCGAATCCGAGGTCGACAGGTCGGGGCGATCGACCCAGTTGGCGGGATTGGCGTAATCGGGGCCGTCAGTGGCCTTGGGCGCGACGTAATGGCCTTTTGGCGTCCCTTGGCTAAGCAACATCTTGCCGCCGAACTGATAGACGGCAAAGCCGACCGCCACCGCGATTACGGTGAGCAGGAAAATACAGCCGAGGAAGCGTCGCGCGAGCATGGGCCGCGCCCTAGCCGCGCATCACCCAAGCGGCAACTGTGCTTGAAGGCGCGGGGAGGGGCTGCTAGCCGCGCCCTTCAAGTCGCTTGTCGACATGAAGGAACGAACAACGTGTCAGTAAACGAAGCCCAAGTGCGCCATGTCGCCAAGCTCGCCCGGCTCGCGCTGAGCGATGCCGAGATCGACAAGATGGTGCCCGAACTCAACAATATCCTCGGCTGGGTCGAGCAGCTCGGCGAGGTAGACACCGACGGAATCGAGCCGCTGACCGCGGTGATCGATATTCCCACCCGGCTGCGCGACGATGTGGTCGATGACGGCAATATCCGCGACAAGGTGTTGCTCAATGCGCCCGATGCCCAGCACGGGTTTTTCGCGGTGCCCAAGGTGATCGAATAGTGTCCGAGCTGAACAACAAGACGATTGCCCAGCTGCGCGACGGGTTTCGCGGCGGCGAGTTTTCGGCGCGGGAAATTGCCGGGGCGTTTAATGCTGCGGTTGAGGCCGGACGGGCGTTAAATGCATGGACGGTGGAGACGCCCGAGCTTGCGTTGGCGGCGGCGGATGCGGCGGATTCGGCGCGGGGTTCGGACTCGTTGAGGCCGTTGAGTGGTATTCCGCTGGGAATCAAGGATTTGTTTTGTACCGAGGGGGTCGCTTCGACCACCGGGTCGAACATCCTGCGCGGGTTCAAGCCGCCTTATGAGAGCACCGTTTCGGGCAAGCTGAAGGCGGCGGGCGCGGGGATGTTGGGCAAGCTCAACA
>JBKJUB010000178.1:0-4226 GCA_046590765.1 Sphingomicrobium sp.
GTCGAGTGTCGCCGCGTCGGCCTGGTAATTACCATCGTGGTGCGCGACAGGAAGCGTAATTTCCTCGCCCGCCGAATAAGCGCTGGTGAAGATCGACTGGCTGGTCTCGACCTTGAGCCCGACCGGGCGGCAGACGAAGTGCAATCCCGCATTGCGCATCAGCGCGCCGGGGAGCAACCCCGCCTCGGTCAGCACCTGGAAGCCGTTGCAAATGCCGAGCACCGGGACGCCCTTGCCGGCGGCCTCGATCACCGCCTGCATGATTGGCGATCGAGCCGCCATCGCGCCCGAGCGCAGATAATCGCCGTAGGAGAATCCGCCGGGGATCGCGATCAGGCCAATGTTGGCGGGCAGCTCGCTGTCGCGGTGCCAGACCATCGTCGGCGTGCGCCCGGTGACCGCTTCGATTGCCACCTTCAAGTCGCGGTCGCAGTTCGATCCGGGAAAGACGATCACCGCGCTGTTCATGGTCAGGCGCGCTCCACCCGGAAATTCTCGATCACCGTATTGGCGAGCAGCTGCTTGCACATCGCCTCGATGTCGGCGTTGCTGGTGCCATCGGCCAGGTCGAGTTCGATCAATTTGCCAGCTCGGACATCATTGACCCCGGCAAAGCCGAGCGATCCCAACGCGTGGTGAATGGCCTTGCCCTGCGGGTCGAGCACGCCGGGCTTGAGGGTGACGAAAATACGGGTCTTCATCAGCATCCATCCGTGGCCGGTTGCGGTGGCGCCCCTATGGCGAGCCGACCGCATCAGGGCAAGCTTTACCAAATTTTTACCATCGCGCCGCATCATCATCGAGCCGAATCACGTTTCGGCACTGTATCGAAGAGGATTCAATATGGTTGCCGGTCTTGCCATCGTGATGTTTGTCGGGTTGTTTGGCTTCGGCCAAAGCTACTTCGGCTGGTCCGACCCGTCGGGCAAGGTCCAGCTTGCCTTGGCCACCAGCTTTATCCTGGGAATCGTCGCAAGTTACAAAGCGCGGGGCTGACCCGCCGGACGCTTGGCGCTATCAGCGGCGACGTGAAACCACTTCCTCCATACGCAAAACTGCTTGGCCTGACCGCAGCTCACCGTGACGGTACGGCGCTGTTCGTCATGCCGTTCCATCCCGACGTCGTCGGCCGCCCCGGTTTTCTTCATGGCGGTGCGATCGCCGGCCTGCTCGAATTTGCGGCGTTCGAAGCGCTCAGTGTGGCGATCGATGACACCAATGTCGCAATGAAACCGGTGACGGTGACGGTCGATTATATGCGCGGCGGGACCGCGGGGCTCGGCGACACCTTCGCCGCAGCGACCATCGAGCGGCTGGGTAAGCGGATCGCCAATGTCGAAGCCGTGGCGTGGCAGGCCGACCGCGCCAAACCGATCGCCACTGCCAAGATCAACTTCCTGCTCGAACGGTCCTAATAGCCACTCAGCCGCGCGACTTCGCCGGCGTGGAAACGCGGCCCGCCGAACAATTCGTCAAGCACCGCCTGGCGCTTCATGTACAGCCCGATGTCATGCTCGTCGGTCATCCCGATCCCGCCGTGCATCTGGACGCCTTCCTGCACCGCCAATCGCGCGACCTTGCCCGCCTTGGCCTTGGCCACCGCGGTCATCAGCTCGGCGCGCGGATCACCCGCGTCGAGCAATTGCGCCGCCTTGAGCGCTGTGGCGCGGGCAATCTCGATCTCGCCATACAAATGCGCAGCGCGGTGCTGGAGCGCCTGGAATTCGCCAATCAGCCGACCGAATTGCTTGCGCTGCTTGAGATAGTCGAACGTCATCTCGCTTGCGCCCGTGGCGATCCCGACCAATTCGCTCGCCGCCCCGGCGCGCGCCGCATTGAGCCCGCGCGATAGAGGCGCCCAGCCATCATCAACCTCGCCGACTATTGCATCGGCATCGACCGCGACATTCGACAATGTCAGCCGCGCCGCTTTCGACGAATCCGCCAGCGCGACATGCTCGACCGCAACGCCTTCGGTATCGTGCGGCACCGCGAACAGGGTCACGCCCTTGGTCTCGCCCGCCGCCCCGCCGGTCCGCGCCGCAACCAGCAGCAAATCGGCACTCGCGCCGTGAACGACGAACTGTTTCGCGCCATTGAGCAGGAACCCATTGCCCTGCCGCTTGGCCTCCAATGCAGTCCCCGCTGGATCGTGCGCCTTGCCTTCGTCGATCGCCAGCGCGACCACCGTCTCGCCAGCGACAATCCCGGTAAACCAGCGCTCGGCATGCGCCGACCCCTCCAGCGCCCGCACCGCCGCGACCGATGTCGTCAGGAACGGCGAAGGGGTCAAATTGCGCCCGATTTCCTCAAGCACCAGATTGGCCTCGACCTGGCCCAACCCCGCGCCGCCCGCAGAGTCCGGCACCAGCATCCCGGTCAGCCCTAGCTCGCCAAGTTGCTTCCACAGCGCATGCCCAAATCCGTCCTTGCACCCGATATCGCGCCAGTGCCTGAGCTGCGCCTTGATCGCGCCCTCCTCAGCCATGAACGGCCGCACCACGTCCTGCAGCATCCGTTGATCGTCGGTCAGGGTCATCATATCGTCACGCTCCCGGCAGGCGGAGGATGTGTTTGGCGACGATCCCGAGCTGGACTTCGCTGGTCCCGCCTTCGATCGAATTGGCCTTGGTGCGGAGCCATTCGCGCGGCAGCTTGCCGCCTTTCGAACGATCACTGTCCCACTCCAGCGCGTCCGATCCGCCGGCCGCCATCGCCAGCTCGTGGCGGCGCTTGTTGAGCTCGGTGCCGGCATATTTCATCATGCTCGGCATCGCCGGATGCGCTTCGCCGGCTTTCAGCTGGTCGATGAATTGCTCGCTCATCGCCGCGAACGCCAGCGCATCGACATCGAAGTCGGCGATTTCGGCGCGAAGCAGGGGGTCATCGACCCCGCCAACCGACGCCCCAAGCGCCTGCCGCTCGCCGCCAAGCCCCATCCCGCTGATCATCTCGCGTTCGTGGCCGAGGAGATATTTGGCAACGTCCCAGCCTTTGTTCTCGGTTCCGACCAGTTGGTCCTTTGGCACCTTCACATCGTCGAAAAACGTCTCGCAAAAGGGCGAATTGCCGCTGATCAGCAGGATCGGCTTGGTCGACACGCCGGGGCTTGCCATGTCGAACACCAGAAAGCTGATTCCGCCATGCTTCGAATCGGATGATGTGCGCACTAGGCAGAAGATCCAGTCGGCCTCGTCGGCATAGCTGGTCCACACCTTCTGGCCATTGACGAGGTAGTGATCCCCGCGATCCTCGGCTTTGGTCTGCAGCCCCGCCAGGTCGCTTCCCGCGCCCGGCTCCGAATAGCCCTGGCACCAGCGGATCTCCCCGCGCGCAATCTGCCCGAGATAATGCTTCTTCTGTTCCTCATTGCCGAATTTGAGCAACGCCGGCCCAAGCATCGAAATGCCGAAGCTCATCAGCGGCGAGCGCGCGCCGATCGCGGCCATTTCTTCCTTGAGGATCTTTGCTTCGACCGCGCTCAGCCCGCCGCCGCCATATTCGCTCGGCCAGTCGGGCACGGTCCACCCGCGCTCGCCCATCACGTCGAACCACTGTTTTTGTGCTTCGCTCTGGAACACGAACTTGCGGCCGCCCCAGCAGGCATCTTTCTCGCTCCGCATCGGGGTCCGCATTTCCGCCGGGCAATTCGCCTCGAGCCAAGCGCGGGTTTCGGGTCGGAAGGTATTGGTATCGGTCATGCATCTTGCCCTTCGCTGGCGAGCGTCCTAGCCCAATTTGGAACCAGACATGGGCGATTAGCAAGCGGGAGCGGCGACGTGGATTTTGACCTTACGGAACGCCAGTCTTTTTTCCGCGATAAGGTGCGCGCGTTCATCGAAACCAATGTTCGCCCGCGAGTCGGCGAGTATAAGAAACAGATCGATGCCGGCGACCGCTGGCAGCCGATTGCCCTGATCGAGGATTTGAAGCCGGTCGCGCACAAGGCGGGCTTGTGGAACCTGTTCATGCCGCCGGGCGGGGCGCTCCAGCATGTCGACGAAAGCTTCGCCTTTGAAGGCGAACAACTGACTAACCTCGAATATGCCATTTGCGCCGAGGAAATGGGCCGCATCCTGTGGTCGGCCGAAGTGTTCAACTGCTCGGCCCCCGACACCGGCAATATGGAGGTGCTCCACCCTTACGGCACCCGCGAGCAGAAGGATCTGTGGCTGGCCCCGTTGATGCGCGGCGAAATCCGCTCGGCCTTTTTGATGACCGAGCCA
>JBKJUB010000184.1:0-23641 GCA_046590765.1 Sphingomicrobium sp.
CCATGCTTGACGCGATGGCTGCGATCGACCCCGAACCGCGTGCACAAGGCGTCGAGACTGTGCTTGGCACCCGGATGGCGCGATCGGGCGAGCACCAAGGTACAGATCATCCGGCTGAGGCAGATCGGATCGCGGCTGCACTGTTTGAGCTCGTGGTTGAGGAAACCGAAATCGAACGTCGCATTATGCGCAATGAGATGCGAGTCGCCGATGAATTCGAGCAGGTCTTGGGCCGTCTCGGCAAATTGCGGTTTGTCCGCCAAGAATTTGTCGCCGAGCCCGTGGATTGCCTCGGCCTCGCTCGGCATGGAGCGCTGCGGGTTGAAATAAGCATGATAGGTGCGCCCGGTCTCGACCCGGTTGACCATTTCGACGCAGCCGATTTCGACCAACCGGTCGCCGCCCGCCGGGCTCAGGCCGGTGGTCTCGGTGTCGAATATGATTTCACGCATGGCGCTTTATCCGCCACCTGCGAGCCCGAGGCAAGCGAGGATCTTATCCAGCTGGGCGCGGGTTTGATCGAGCGTGCCGCCGGTGTCGATGACGAAATCGGCGCGCTCGCGCTTGTCCGCGTCGGGGGTCTGGCAGCGGAGAAGCTGGTCGAACTTGGCGCGGGTCATCCCGGGCCGAGCAAGCACTCTGGCGCGCTGCACATCGAGCGGCGCGGTGACGACAATCACCTTGTCAAAGGCGCCCTCGCCGTTGGTCTCGAATAATAACGGAATGTCGAACAGTAACGCGCGGGCGCCGCGATGCTCCTCGATGAACCGCGCGCGGCGATCAGCCACCGCCGGATGGACAATCATCTCCAGCGCGGCGAGCTGGTCGCGATCGCCGAGCACGCGCGCCGACAGCAAGTCGCGATCGACCGCGCCGTCGCGCGTCGTGCCGGGAAAGCGCGCCTCGATCGCCTCCACCAGGGCGCCGCCAAAGCCTTGCATCAAGCGCACTTCGGCGTCGGCATCGAACAATGGCAGTCCAGCCTCTGCAATCATCGCAGCGACGGTCGATTTACCCATCCCGATCGATCCGGTGAGTGCCAATTTGATCATGCGCGGAGCAACACTAGCAGCTCCGCATCGCGAGCGCGCGGTGGTTTTTCACCGAATAGCAATTCAAAGCTGTCGGCGGCTTGTTCGACCAGCACCGCCAAGCCGTCGATCGTCTTGAGCCCGCGCGCGGCGGCTTGTGCGAGCAATGGTGTGGGCAGCGGCGCGCTGACCAGGTCGAGCACCCAGCCGTCGGCGGGCATTGCCGAAATGTCGATGTGAGTAGGGGCGATTCCGGCCATGCCAAGCGGTGTGGCGTTGATCAGGCCCCGGGTGTCAATCGGTGTGTCGAACGGGCGCGGTCCGTCATCGAGGCCGAACTCGACACACAGCGACGTCGCCTCGGCCAAGTCGCGCGCCTGCATCCGAACCTCCCCCGAGCCGAGCAATTTGAGCGCCAGCAGCACCGCGCGCGCGGCGCCGCCATTGCCGAGGATGGTGACACTGTCGCGCGCGAGCGGTAATATCAGGTCGCGTACCCCGCCGACATCGGTATTGGCGGCGATCAGCCTGCCGTCGCTCAGGGTGAGTAAATTGGCGGCACCAGTCGCGGTGGCGCGATCGGTCGGGTCATCAGCAGCAAACAAGGCGTCGAGCTTGAGTGGCATGGTAACATTGCACCCGCGCCAGTTCGAATCAGCACGGCGGTTGGCGAGATAGGCTTTGAACTCGGCGCGGGTGACTCTGGTAGCGCGATACTCGCCGTGAATACCGAGCGCATCGAGCCAGAAACGGTAGATCGCTGGTGATTTGGATTGCGCAATCGGATCGCCGATCACCTCGGCGTAGGGAATTGATGACGTCATGCCGCCACCAAGTCGCGCGCACGAAGCGCACCGAGCAACGAGAGCAACGGCAAGCCCAAGATGGTGAAATGATCGCCGTCAACGCGATCGAACAGGGTCACCCCGCGACCCTCCATTCGAAACACCCCGACGCAATAGGAAACCGCCGGCCACTCGGCATCGAGATAGGTGTGGATGAAATCGTCGGACAACAACCGGATGTGCAGCGTTGCTTCGGCCGCATGCGACCAGTCAACGGTGCCATCACGAGCCAGCGCCACCGCGCTGGTGAGTTGCAATTGCTTGCCGGAAAATGCGCGCAAATGATCGGCAGCGTCGGCGCGGCTGGCAGGCTTGTCGAACCGTCGGCCATCGACGCTAACCAGTGAATCGCCACCAATGATCCAATTTCCCGGTGAGCGGCGGCTGGTTTCGAGCGCTTTGGCCTCAGCTAGCGCCAGCGCCAGCGCGGAGTCATTGCCGTCATGCGCCGCCTTGACCGCCGATTCGTCAACGTCGGCGGGATCGACCACCACCTCGACCCCAGCGGCGAGGAGCATCGCCAGCCGGATCGCACTTCCCGAGGCAAGAACCAATGTCATTTCGGCTGAACAACCCTGTGGATAAATCGGTGAGTCGCGTAGCTGTTGAAGTGGGGATGGCGCAACGCAGTATCGTCATCCCACATTGCCCGCAAAGGACTCACAATCGGCCCACAAGTGCCTCGGTGAAGCGACACATCTGTGAATCATGGGAATGGTTGGACACGACTCGGCAGAACTGCGCGATTCGCTAACTTGCCCATCTGTTGGCAAATGCTGGACGGGCGCTTAAGCCCCGCTGCCAAGCGACCTACTAACTACTCCAATCTAGATTCTATTATATTATATATAAGGAGAAAGAGGGTGACGCCCTCGCTCGATCCCATGCCGCCTTCAGTCTACAAGCCCTTGCTCGCCGTGCTCCGCGGGGAACGGCGTGATCCCCCGCCGATGTGGTTGATGCGTCAGGCCGGGCGCTATTTACCCGAATATCGTGCTTTGCGGGCCGAGAAGGGCGGTTTCCTCGACCTGGTCTATGATCCACCCTCGGCCGCCGAAGTGACGATCCAGCCGCTGAAGCGCTTCCCATTGGATGGGGCGATCCTGTTTTCCGATATCCTCATCGTTCCCTATGCGATCGGCCAGGATCTGTGGTTCGAGGCTGGCGAGGGCCCGCGACTGGCGCCCAAGATGACCGATGCCCGGATCCGCGATCTCAAGCCGCGGATGGAGCGGCTCGACCCGATCTACGAGACGGTGCGGCTGGTGAAACAGCGATTGTCGCCCGAGACGACTTTCCTCGGTTTCGCCGGAAGCCCGTGGACGGTGGCGACCTACATGATCGCTGGCCAGGGCAGCCGCGAGCAGGCCGAGGCACGGCGGCTGGCTTATGCCGACCCGGGCAAGATGGACATGATCCTTGATCTCATCGCCAGCGTCACGGTCGATTATTTGTCGGGCCAGATCGAGGCCGGGGTCGAGGCGGTGCAATTGTTCGACAGCTGGGCGGGGAGCTTGGCCCCGGCGCAGTTTGAGCGGTTTGTCATCGCTCGCAACGCATGGATCGTCAACGAATTGAAGAAGCGCCATCCGACGGTGCCGATCATCGGCTTTCCCAAGGGAGCGGGCGGCAAGCTTGCCGCTTATGCACGCGAAACCGGGGTCGATGCAGTCGGGATCGACGAGACGGTCGATCCAGTCTGGGCCCATCGCGAACTGCCCGCCGGGCTTCCTGTTCAAGGTAATCTCGACCCGCTGGCGCTGATCGCCGGGGGCGAGCCGATGCGCGACGCGGCCTACCACCTGCTTGACGCGCTCAGCGACCGGCCGCACATCTTCAACCTTGGGCACGGTATTTCGCAGGACACCCCGATCGAACATGTCGAGCAATTGGTCGAATTGGTGAAAGGCCGCGGCAAATGAGCGAATTGGCTGGTTTCCTCGGCGCCGCCTATCTGTGGGTCAAGGCGGCGCACGTCACCTTCGTTATTTTCTGGATGGCCGGGCTGTTCTTGCTGCCGCGCTTCTACGTTTACCACCACGCCACCACGCCGGGATCGGCCGAGGATCGCGCCTGGATCGAGCGTGAGGATCGGACGCGGACAATCATCCTGATGCCGGCAATGCTGATTGTATGGGCCCTTGGGCTGCTGCTGGCGGTGCATCTGGATGTGTTCCGGCAACCCTGGTTCATCGCCAAGTTCGCGATTGTTGTTGCGCTGACCGGCTACCAGGGTTGGATTGCAGCTTATGGCAAGAAACTCGCCAACGGCATGCGCCCGCTGGAGAACCGAACGCTGCGGATCATGAACGAGATTCCGGGCGTGGCCGCCGCGCTGATTGTTGTCCTCGTCATCGTACGTCCCTTTTAGGCGCGGCGAGACGTTCTGACTTGAAGTCGAACGGGACCAGTCCCCATATTGACTAAATCAGGGGCCACACCTAGTGCCGCCGCATAGCGCACGCTGGCCGGTTCCTCCTCCATTGCCGGTGTGCCAACTCCTTCGCGGCGTCCTGCCGCCGGCGTACACTTTCCAATTCGCGTACGAAATCGTCGCGTTTCCAACTGAAAAGCACCATCATGCACCTCAAGGATCTCAAGAAAAACACCCCCGCCGAATTGGTCGCGATGGCTGAGGAAATGGGCATTGAGGGCGCCTCGACCCTGCGCAAGCAGGATCTGATGTTCTCGATCCTCAAGGTTCGCGCCGAGGCCGGGGCCGAGATCATGGGCATGGGCACGATCGAGGTGCTCAACGACGGCTTCGGCTTCCTGCGCAGCCCCGAGGCCAATTACCTCGCTGGCCCCGATGATATTTATGTCGTCCCAAGCCTGGTTCGCAAATTCGGGTTACGCACCGGCGACACCTGCGAAGGCGAAATTCGCGGGCCCAAGGACGGCGAGCGTTATTTCGCGCTGACGCGGATCACCCAGATCAATTTCGACGAACCCGATGCGGTCCGTCACCGGGTCAATTTCGACAACCTCACCCCGCTTTACCCGGACAAGAAGCTTACCCTCGACAGCGCCGACCCGACCCAGAAGGACAAGTCGGCCCGCGTGATCGATATCGTCTCGCCGCAAGGCAAGGGCCAGCGTGCGCTGATCGTGGCGCCGCCGCGCACCGGCAAGACCGTGCTGCTGCAGAATATCGCCAAGGCGATCACCGACAATCATCCCGAAGTGTTCCTGATCGTGCTGCTGATCGACGAGCGGCCCGAGGAAGTCACCGACATGCAGCGCTCGGTCAACGGCGAGGTCATCAGCTCGACCTTCGACGAACCCGCGTCGCGCCACGTCCAGGTCGCCGAAATGGTGATCGAGAAGGCCAAGCGCCTGGTCGAGCATAAGAAGGATGTCGTCATCCTGCTCGATTCGATCACCCGCTTGGGCCGCGCCTACAACACCGTCGTCCCGAGTTCGGGCAAGGTGCTGACCGGCGGCGTCGACGCCAATGCGCTGCAACGGCCCAAGCGCTTCTTCGGCGCCGCGCGCAACATCGAGGAAGGCGGATCGCTGTCGATCATCGCCACCGCGCTGATCGATACCGGCTCGAAGATGGACGAAGTCATTTTCGAAGAGTTCAAGGGCACCGGCAATTCCGAAATCGTGCTCGATCGCAAGGTCAGCGACAAGCGCATTTTCCCGAGCCTCGACGTCGGCAAGTCGGGGACCCGCAAGGAAGAATTGTTGGTCGATCCGGCAACGCTCAGCAAGATGTGGGTGCTGCGCCGCATCCTGATGCAGATGGGCACGATCGACGCGATGCAGTTTCTGCTCGACAAGATGAAGGACGCCAAGTCGAACGAGGACTTCTTCGCCTCGATGAACCAGTAAGCTGAGCCGGAAACCCGGCATGCTTCATGCGTGTCGGGCTCGGCGCTTCAAAAGAGCGGCCAATGTTCAACTTCTCCTCCATCTTCACCGGCGTCGGAATGGCCAATTTGGGTCAGATCATCGTCGGCGATCTGACGATGGCGGGCGACAATGTCGTCATCATGGGGTCGCTCGCCTCGGGCCTGCCCGAGAAGGATCGCAAGAAGGTTCTGCTGTTCGGCGTCGGGATGGCGCTGGTATTCCTGATCGGGTTTGCGTTGCTGGCGACGCAATTGCTCAAGATCACCGGGCTGGTGTTCGCAGGTGGCCTGCTGCTGCTGTGGGTCGCCTACAATATGTTCCGCGAGCTTCGCCCGGCGCCGGTGGTGATTGCCGACGATCCTGATACATCGTTGATCGAAGGGCCGCCCGCGACCAAGACCGTCATGCGCGCGGCGATCCAGATCATGATCGCCGACCTCAGCATGAGCCTCGACAACGTCCTGCTGGTCGCCTCGATCGCGCGCGAGAATCCCGCCTTGCTGTTCGTCGGACTAACCTTTTCGGTGCTGCTGATGGGTCTTGCCGCAAGTTATGTCGCCAGGCTGATCCAGCGCTACCATTGGATCACGTACATCGGGCTGGCGGTAATCCTCTATGTCTCGATCAAGATGATTTATGAGGGTTGGGTCGGTGGCGAGCATGTGTTGGGGTTGAGGAGCGTGCTCGGCCTCGGCTAGGGCAGCGAACATGGACCTCAGCCACTTGCTCACCGCGGACGCGATTGCCGTCTTCTTCGAAATCCTTGCGATCGACATCGTCCTTGCCGGCGATAATGCGATCGTCGTTGGCGCACTGGCCGCAGGTCTTCCCGCCGACCAGCGCAAGAAGGTTATCCTTATCGGGGTGCTCGCCGCTTTGGTGCTCCGGATCGCCTTCGCCTTGGTCGTCAGCCAGTTGCTCCAGATCGTCGGGTTGATCCTCGCCGGCGGACTGTTGCTGATGTGGGTAGCGTGGAAAATGTGGCGCGAACTCAAGCATTCGACCGAATCGGCAGGATCGCCCGAGATCGAAGGTGACGAACATAGCGGCGTGAAGGCCTCCAAGAGCTTCGCCAGCGCCGCTTGGGGCGTGGCGCTGGCCGATGTCAGTATGAGCCTCGACAATGTGCTGGCGGTCGCCGGGGCGGCCAAGGATCATCCGCAAATATTGGTCTTTGGGCTTGTCCTGTCGGTGATCCTGATGGGCGTCGCCGCCAACTTCATCGCCCGCTATATCGAGCGCTATCGCTGGATCGCTTATGTCGGGCTGGCAGTGATCATTTGGGTGGCGATCAAGATGATCTGGGAAGGCGCGCATTCGGTCGCGCCGGTGCTGGGGCTCTGACCGACACAATCTTTGCATTGTCGAGCGGCCGACCACCGGCGGCAGTGGCGGTGATCAGGACCAGCGGACCGGATGCTTTTGCGGCGGCTGAGATGTTGTGCGGGACATTGCCCCCGCCGCGGCAAGCTGCATTGCGAGCAATAAATGATGGCGACGAGTTGATCGACCATTGCCTGGTGCTGAGGTTCGATGGGCCGGGGTCGGCGACTGGCGAGAATGTAGTTGAATATCAGTGTCATGGTGGGCGAGCGGTGGTGGACGCGATGCTCGCCGCGCTGGGCAAATTGCCGGCAATGCGCGCTGCCGAGCCAGGCGAATTCACGCGGCGCGCGTTCGCCAACGGGCGGATCGATCTGACCGAAGCCGAAGGACTCGCCGATCTGCTCGAGGCCGAGACCGAATCGCAGCGACGCGCCGCGATGCGCAATGCCGAAGGCGGGCTCCGGCGGCAGGTCGAGGCATGGCGCGACACGGTGGTGACGCTGTCGGCACGGGCCGAAGCGGCGATCGATTATGTCGGCGATGAGGCTGAGACGGCCGCGGACGAGCGCGGTCTGGCGGGTGAGGCGCTGGCGCTGGCCGACGAGCTTGCGACTTGGCTCGCCCGGCCGCGAAGCGAGACGCTGAAGGATGGGATTAGAGTCGTTGCGGCAGGCCCACCTAATGCTGGAAAATCGAGCCTGATCAATGCTCTATCTGGCGTTGATCGCGCGATCGTGACGTCAATTGCGGGGACCACGCGTGACGTCATCGAGGTGCCGCTGGCGATCGGCGGGGTGCCATTCGTGCTGATCGATACGGCCGGGCTAAGGCCGAGCGCCGACGAGGTCGAGCAGATCGGCGTTGCGCGAGCCGAGGCCGAGGCCCGCCGCGCCGACCTATTGCTGTGGCTCGGCGACCCCAAAGACAAGCCGACACATGCCAGACTGATCTCAGTCCATGCTCGCGCCGATTGGCCTGAACGCGGCGCAACGCCCGACGGATCGCTCGCGATATCGTCAACCACCGGTGAAGGATTGCCCGAATTGGTGGATCGCTTGCTCGCCGAAGCGCGCGATATGCTGCCGACGGAAAGCCAGGTTTCGCTCAATCGACGCCAAGCCGACTGCTTGGCAGATTGCGAGATCGCCCTTCGTGACGCGGCGGGCGGCCAGATTGAAATTACCGCGGACGCGCTGCGCCGGGCGCGCGAATCATTTGATCGGCTTACCGGGCAGTCGGGGGTCGATGACATGCTCGACGCCTTGTTCGGGCGCTTCTGCCTCGGCAAGTAATGTTCCACGTGAAACATCTGCAAAAAGTCGCGCGGATCGTCTAAGGCGACTGCCATGTTCGACGTACTGGTCATTGGCGCGGGTCACGCGGGGTGCGAAGCGGCCGCCGCTGCAGCCCGTCGTGGCGCGCGCGTCGGGCTGATCACCTTCCGCGCCGACGACATTGGCCAGATGAGCTGCAACCCTTCGATCGGCGGCGTCGGCAAGGGCCATCTGGTGCGCGAGCTCGACGTGTTCGACGGACTGATGGCACGCGCGGCGGACAAGGCCGCAATTCATCGCCGGATGCTCAATCGAAGCAAGGGCAGTGCGGTGCATGGACCGCGCGTCCAGGCCGATCGCGCGCTGTACCAAGCCGCGATGCAGGCAGCGATGACGGCGTCCGGAGTCACAATCATCGTCGGCGAGGCGGAGGAAGTGCTGCTCAACAGCGGCCGCGTGTCCGGGTTGCGGCTTGCTGGTGGGAACGAGCTTCACACGAACGCCGTCGTGATCGCGACCGGCACCTTTCTCGACGCGAAGCTGTTCTGCGGAATGGAGCAGATACCTGGCGGGCGGCGCGATGAGCGTGCGGCGATCCCGCTGGCGCAACAGTTGCGCGAGTGGGGTGTCGCGCAGGGGCGGCTAAAGACGGGGACTCCGCCGCGGCTCGATGGGCGGACGATCGATTGGGCGCAATTGGTTCCGCAGCCGAGCGACGCCGATGCCTGGTCGATGTCGGCTTTGCCCTTGCTCGACACGCCCCCGCAGCTTGCCTGCGCAATCACGCGGACTAATGCGGCGACGCATGACCTGATCGCGGCGAATTTCGATCGGTCACCATTGTTCGCCGGGGCAATTGAAGGACGAGGGCCGCGTTATTGCCCGTCGATCGAAGACAAGATCCGTCGCTTCGGTGACCGCGACGGACACCAGATTTTCCTTGAGCCCGAAGGGTTGACGAGCAATCTTGTGTATCCCAACGGGATCAGCACCTCGCTTCCCAGCGACATTCAGCAGAGCTTCGTCAACCGCATTGCCGGGTTGGGGCGCGCAATGATCGTGAGGCCCGGCTATGCGGTCGAATATGAGTATGCCGATGCGCGCAAATTGGGAACGTCGCTGGAACATTCGTCTGTACCTGGATTGTTCCTTGCTGGGCAGATCAATGGAACCACCGGCTATGAAGAAGCGGCTGCTCAGGGGCTTGCGGCGGGCCTGAATGCGGCGGCGTCGGCCCTTGGCCTAACACCACATCGCTTTGACCGACGCACGTCATACATCGGCGTAATGATCGACGATCTGACGCTGCAGGGCGTGAGCGAACCGTATCGAATGATGACGGCGCGGGCAGAACATCGATTGTCGCTACGCGCCGACAATGCCACCACGCGGCTCGGCGGCGCCGCGCTGGCGATTGGCGTTTCGGTGGAGCGGCGAGGTCAGATTGAAGCGCATTTAGTTTCTCGGCAGGGGTCGGGCTGGGCCGATAGCGTAGAAGGGCAGGCTGACGCGATGTATGCGCCTTATGTCGAACGCCAAGATCGCGAGTGGGCCGCATTGCATCGCGACCGGACGATCGCAATCCCCGCAGCGCTCGACTTTGCTGCTGTGCCCGGACTGTCCAATGAGGCTGTCGAGCGGTTGCGCGCGGCGCGTCCCGAGACAATCGACCAGGCGTCGCGGATCGCTGGGATTACGCCGGCTGCGCTCGCCGCGCTGCACTTTGCCTCGGTACGTCGTGCCGCATGAGCGCCCTGATCGGTGCCATGACGGGACGTAATGTTTCACGTGAAACATTAGCGACGCTAGGGCAATTCGCCGAACTCCTGATTGCCGAGAATCGGTTTCAGAACCTCATATCCAAATCGACCGAAGCCGATTTGTGGACGCGTCATTTCGCCGATGCTGCGCAATTGATCGGCTTCGCGCCCGAAGGGGCCTCGTGGATCGATATTGGCTCGGGGGCGGGGTTGCCGGGGCTGGTGATCGCGATCCTGACGGGCGCGCCGGTGACTTTGGTCGAGCCACGCCGGTTGCGGGCGGAATTCCTGTCACGGGCGACGGCAGAACTGGGGTTGGGCAATGTCACGGTGCTGCAGGCCAAGGGTGAGGCGGTGCCGCGCGCGCGATACGGCGTGATTACGGCGCGCGCCGTGGCCTCGGTCGACCGGCTGTTTGGGATGACGGCACATTTGTCACACGGCGGGACAATATGGGTGCTGCCCAAGGGGCAACGCGCAAAATCGGAACTAGATGAAGCGCGCAAGTCATGGCAGGGTGCGTTCAGGCTCGAACCGAGCCGGACCGATCCAGACGCACGAATACTCATCGCCTCGGGGGTGCGACGAGTGAGCAGGGCGAGGGGAAAGTAATGATCCGAATCGTCGTTGCGAATCAGAAGGGTGGGGTGGGCAAGACCACCACTGCGATCAACCTGGCGACCGCGCTCGCGGCGATCGGCTGGAACGTGCTGCTGGTCGATCTCGATCCGCAGGGCAATGCCTCGACCGGGCTCGGCGTCGGGCATGATGCGCGCAAGACGTCGAGCTATGATGTGCTGATCGGGCGTTCCTCCGCAGTCGACGCGGCGGTGACGACGCGGGTGCCCCGGCTAGACCTGATCCCGGCGACGATCGATCTGTCAGGCGCGGAGATCGAACTGGTCGACATGGACCAACGGACGCATCGGCTGGCGCTGGCGCTCGACTCGGCGCCCGCAGGGCGATGGGACGTGTGCCTGATCGATTGCCCGCCGTCGCTCGGGCTGCTGACGCTGAATGCAATGGTAGCGGCGCAGCAATTGCTAGTGCCGCTGCAATGCGAATTCTTTGCGCTCGAGGGGTTGTCGCAATTGCTCCAGACGGTCGAGCGGGTGCGGGTGTCGTTCAATCCGTCGCTAGCGATTTTAGGGGTCGCGCTGACGATGTTCGACCGGCGCAACAATCTGTCGGCACAAGTCGCCGATGATGTCCGTGCGTGCCTGGGCGTGGCGGTGTTCGACACCGTGATTCCGCGCAACGTGCGCCTGTCCGAAGCGCCGAGCCACGGTTTGCCGGCGTTGCTATACGACCTGAAATGCCCCGGATCGGAGGCCTATATCCGGCTCGCGCGCGAAGTGATGGCGAGATTGCGGATCCAGACCGAGGCGGTAGCGGCATGAGCGATCCCAAGAAGCACGGCCTCGGTCGAGGCTTGAGTGCCTTGCTGGGCGATGCGACGCGGCTGGTCGATGCCGCCGCGGCCGAGGGGCAGGCGGCGGGGGTGCAGTCGATCGCGGTGGCGCAAATTCGGCCCAACCCCAACCAGCCACGCAAGCATTTCGACGAGGACAGCCTGGCCGAATTGGCGGAGTCGATCGCGCGGCACGGGGTGTTGCAGCCGATCCTGGTGCGCAGTGTGGGCGACGGGTTCGAGATTATTGCAGGCGAGCGGCGTTGGCGGGCGGCGCAGAAGGCACAAGTGCATGTGATTCCGGCGCTGGTGCGGGCGGATGACGAATCGTCAAACGCCGAGATTGCGCTAATCGAGAATATCCAGCGGCAGGATTTAAACGCGATCGAGGAGGCCGAGGGCTATCGCGCGCTAATCGCCAATCATGGCCACGGGCAGGACGCAGCGGCGAAGTTGGTCGGCAAATCGCGGAGCCATGTTGCTAACCTGTTGAGATTGTTGGCTTTGCCCGCATCGGTGCAGCAAATGCTAGTGCGAGGCGATCTCACTATGGGGCACGCTCGCGCGGTGGCGAATGCCGAAGAGCCCGAAGTCTTGGCGAAGAAGATCGTCGCTGGCGGGCTCAGCGTTCGCCAGGCCGAGCAATTGGCCAAGCAAGTGCGACCGGGCGCGGGGAGCGATATCGGTCGGGCGTCGGCGCGCAATAATCGCCCGGTTGATGCCGACTTGGCGGCGCTCGAGCGTCAATTGGGCGATTTGCTTGGGCTCAAGGTCAAGGTCAGCCATGTCGGCGCGGGCGGGACGGTGAGCCTGGCCTATTCGAGCCTCGATCAGCTCGACATGATCTGTCAGCGATTGTCCGGAGAGCCGATCTAGCCCAAAGGCTAGCGGCGTCGCCCCGCTGCACGCGCGATCGTCAGCAGTTCCTCACCCAGCGCGGCAATCGGCGGTTCGTCGGTCAGCATTGCGGCCCGCTCGACTGCCGCAGCGCGCTCCATCGCCTGCGCGATCCGCTCAGCATTCCAATTGGTGAGCAGCCGCTGCATCAGCGGCTTATCCTTCCAGAACAATGACTTGCCCATTGACGCCATGACGCCGTCGACGCGCTCGCCATGCTCGACCTTGGCGCGCAAGGGGGCGATCTGGAGCAAGCGGCGCTGCAGCGCGCGGACCACGGGGATGGTCTCTCCGGGAACCAAGGCGGCGCGGTCGAACTCCTCGAGCAACGCGGCAGCATCGCCGGCCAGCGCGAGATCGCCCAGTCTCATCAAATTGCCCTCGGCCGAATCGGCGCCGAGCAGGTCGATCACCTCATGCGTGAGATCGCGAGAACAGTCGGGCGCGGCGTCGAGATAGATGGCGTATTTGGCGAGCTCCTGCGCGACGATCGCCTGGTTGCTGGCGCAAGCGGTTGCCAGACGCGACGCCACGTCGCGCTCAATCCGCAGGCCTTCGCTGCGCCCGGCGCCGATCACCATCTGGTCGGCGTGGATGCCCTCGGGGACGTAGGAGATCATCGCCGCAGCGGTGCCATGCCCTTCGGCCAGTTTGAGTAGCCCGGAGGTCTTGCGCAGCGCCCCGGCGATGGCGATCACCGGGCTTTCGACCGACGCGCCGTCAAGCACGCTGGCGACTCCGTCGGCGATTTCCTCGCCGGCCGGTTCGAGCCAGATCGCGCGCGGCCCGCCGAACAACGCCATTGCGCTGGCTTCGTCGGCCAGCACAGCCGGATCGGCCTTGATCGCGGCGGGGGAAATAGCGAATTTCTCCGCCCCCAATGCGCCGATCAAGCGAGTGGCGAGATGCCGCGATCCGGCCTCGTCGGGGCCGTAGAACAGGTAAAAGCGGACCGCTGGGTCGGGCTTGTCGACCGCCTGCGCCGCCTGCGCCGGAGCGATTTTCATCGCGCCAATCTCATCGCGTCGGGGCGGTGCGGGCGATGAACAAGGCGAGGCGCGAGACGATCTGGTCGGCGACCACTCCGGTCAGTCGCTCGAGCGCGGTCTGCTCGGCGGCGATGGTGGCATATTGCGACGAGACGACGTCGATCCCCGCGTCCGACCCCGCCGTCGCATCGAGCACGACCGCGCCGGTCGACAGATCGATCAGCCGATAGCGGGCGCGCAAGGTGCGCCGTTCGCGCGTGGTGGCGCGGTCGCCACGAATGCCGAAGCCGGTGATATTGTCGTCGAGCTCGACCTCGAGGCGGTAGGCGGAGGCATTTCCGGTTTCGCCGCCAAGCTTGCTGACCAACGCGTTGCGCACCAGCCAGCCGCCCTTGCCGGGGATATTCTGCACCAGGATCGAGCGCAGCGAGGTCGCGACGGTGCCGCTCGCGCCGCCGGCGTACATCGGCTGGAGCCCGCAGGCACTGAGCGTGGCGAGGCTGATGGCGAGGAGTAAGGCGCGGATCATGCGACGATATTGACCAGTCGGTCGGGAACTACAATCACCTTGCGTGGGCTTGCACCCGCCAATTGCGCCTGCACCTTGGGCGAAGCGAGCGCGAGCGCCTCGACTTCGTCCTTGGCCATGCCGCGCGCGACCGTGATGGTGTCGCGCAATTTGCCGTTGACCTGGATCGCGAGCGTGACGGTCTCATCGACCAGCAAGGCGGGGTCGTGGCTTGGCCAGGCGGCGTCAGCGATCATCCCGTTCTCGCCGCGTTTGGCCCAGGCTTCCTCCGCGAGATGCGGCGCTCCGGGCGCGACCAGCATCAACAAGGTACGGATTGCCTCGTCGCGGGTAGCCGACGGCTTGGCTTTCTCGATCGCGCTGGTCAGCTCGTAGAGCGCAGCGACCGACTTGTTGAACTGCAGCCCGTCGATTGCCTCGCCGACGCCGTGAATCGCGCGGTGAAGCTTGCGCAGTAGGGCATCGTCGTCACCGCTGTTGCCGCTCGGGGCGAGCGCGAGACGCCACACCCGCTGGACGAACCGCGCGGCGCCTTCGATCCCGCTTTCGGACCATTCGAGATCGCGCTCGGGGGGCGAATCGCTGAGCATGAACCAGCGCACCGCGTCGGCGCCATATCGATCGAGGATCGGCTTGGGATCGATGGTGTTCTTCTTGGACTTTGACATCTTCTCGATCCGACCGCGAGTCACACCGCCACCGCTTGCCGCCTCGATTATCGCGCCGTCGTCACCAAGTTTGATCTCTAGCGGGGTCAGCCAGCGACCGTCGGCGCTCTGGTAGGTTTCGTGGGTCACCATGCCTTGCGTGAACAGCCCCGCGAACGGTTCCTTGACCGACAACTTGCCGATGCGTTCAAGCGCGCGGGTCCAGAAGCGGGCATAGAGCAAGTGGAGGATCGCATGCTCGACCCCACCGATATATTGGCCGACCGGAAGCCACGCCTCGGCTTCGGCGCGGTCGAACGGCTGATCCTTGGGCTGGCTGGCGAAGCGGATGAAATACCAGCTGGAATCGACGAACGTGTCCAGAGTGTCGGTCTCGCGCCGCGCCTTGCCGCCGCAGGTTGGGCAATCGACCAGCCGCCAAGCGTCGTGGCGATCGAGCGGGTTGCCAGGAAGCTCGAAGCTGACGTCCTCGGGCAGCACGACCGGCAGTTGGTCGCGCGGAACGCCGACCGGGCCGCACTTGTCGCAATGGATGATCGGGATCGGGGTGCCCCAGTAACGTTGGCGGCTGACGCCCCAGTCGCGCAGGCGATACTGCGTCTTGCCCTTGCCCCAGCCAGCGGTCTCGGCGCGCTTGATGATCTCGGCCGATGCGTCGGCGCTGGTCATGCCGTCAAGAAAGCTCGAGTTGACCGCGACGCCCGACCCAGTCTCGGCCTCGACCAACGGCGAGTCCGCGCCGCTTGCATCGGCGGCGACGACGCGGCGGATCGGCAATTTATATTTGGTCGCGAATTCATAGTCGCGCACGTCATGCGCGGGGACCCCGAACAAGGCGCCGGTGCCATAATCCATCAGCACGAAATTGGCGATCCAGACGGGCAGTTTGCGCGTCGGGTCGAGCGGGTGGACGACTTCGAGCCCGGTGTCATAGCCAAGCTTCTCGGCCGTCTCGATCTCGGCCGCAGTGGTGCCGCCAGCGCGCGCTTTCACCAGGAAGTCGGCGACCTTGGGATCGGTCGCCGCAAGCGCTTCGGCAATCGGATGGCCCGGCGACAGCGCGACAAAGCTGGCGCCAAAAATCGTGTCGGGGCGGGTGGTGAACACCTCGATGTCGCAGGCACTGGTGCCCGGCACTTCGCCCGCCAGCCGGAAGCAGAATTGTAAGCCTTGGCTTTTGCCGATCCAATTTTCCTGCATCAGCCGGACCTTGTCGGGCCAGTCGTCGAGATGGCTGAGGCCGTCGAGCAACTCCTCGGCGAAGTCGGTGATCTTGAGGAACCACTGGCTCAATTTCTTGCGCTCGACTGCCGCGCCCGACCGCCAGCCCTTGCCGTCGATCACCTGCTCGTTGGCCAGCACGGTCATGTCGACCGGGTCCCAATTGACCTCGCTCTCCTTGCGATAAACCAGGCCGGCATCCATCAGGTCGAGGAACAAGGCCTGCTCGTGGCCGTAATATTCGGGTTCGCAAGTGGCGAGTTCGCGGCTCCAATCGATCGCGAAGCCGATGCGCTTCAATTGCTCGCGCATCGCCGCGATATTGGCGCGGGTCCAGACGCCGGGATGAACCTTCTTCTCCATCGCCGCATTTTCGGCCGGCATCCCGAATGCGTCCCAGCCCATCGGGTGGAGCACTTCAAAGCCCTGCATCCGGCGGAAGCGCGCGAGCACGTCGCCCATCGTATAGTTGCGGACATGCCCCATGTGGATCCGCCCCGAGGGGTAGGGGAACATCTCGAGCACATAGCTTTTGGGCTTTGGGCTGGCACTGTCGGCGACGAAGCTGTGCGCCCCATCCCATGCCGCTTGCCAGCGCCTATCCGCCGCCCCGGCGTCGAAGCGGTCGCTCAATCGATTATCGCTGTGGTCAACCATGCCCCGTCCCTAAGCATCCGGGGCGCGGATGCACAGGGGGGAGCGACCGGAAAAACGCCTCAGGCTTAGCCGACGCTGGCGCGGCGAAGGTCGCGAGCCCGGGTCAGGATGATATCCTCGAGCTTTTGCACCGTCGCGGCGGCGACCGGGGCGTCGATCCAGTTGCCATTCTGGTTGATCTGGCGGCTGGCGGCGACTCGCAGCGCGTCGGCGCGCAGATCCTGGTCGAGGATCGAAATCGTCAGCTTGATCCGCTCGCCCGGGTTGGTCGGGCTGGTATACCAGTCGGTGACGATTACCCCGCCATTCGGTTCGGCCTGCAGCAACGGCGCGAACGACACGGTGTCGATCGCTGCGCGCCACAAATAGGCGTTGACCCCGATCGAGGTCATTCGCGCCGGCGCGAGACGGTTGGGCAATTGCTTGTTGGTCGAACAGGCCGAAGCGCCCAGCGCGAGCGAGGCAATGATGAGGGCCGAAACTGGCAAGCGGGTCATGGCGCTTCCTGATGTTGGGGGTGGAACCTTGGCTCGGCGTTATAGATGCTCTCCGCACCGCCGCAAGCGCCAACCGGTCAACCATCGGGCGTTCATCGCCGCGACAGCATTGTAACCTTAGCGCAACAGATGGGGGTTAAGTGAATCCCTCCATTGGAACTATCGCTGCTCAGGAGCTATATCCCATTGGTAAGGAGTCGTTTTCAGTGAGCCATCGGGGTAAACAGGTCGGGATCTTGGGCGGCGCGCTGAGCGCCGTGGCCCTGCTTGTCCTGCCCGCAATGGCCGCTGCCAAGCCCGACTCCAAGCGCCCGCCGGCAATTTCGCTGTCGTTCGACCGGGTCGGTAGCTTCACGCCGGCGACCGCTGATCCCAAGCTGGCAGCGGCATTTGCCAATCGCGGCAATGCGCTCGCCGATTTCAAATTCACCCCCGCTGCGCCGAAGGGCCGTTCGTCGCAGGTCCGGGTCGCAATTCGCGCCCATACCGAGCCGGGCATTCGACCGACCGATACGTCGACGTCGACCGTCGGCCTCGTAACCCCCGCGAGCTATAATCTTGGCGTCTCGGTTGGCTGGCGCCGATTTGCAGTAACCGGCGATGTCGCCAAGGTCCGCGCCATCGGGCTGGCGGCTGGCGGACGGGACCTCGCGGTGGTTGGGGTCAATTATTCGCTCAACAAGCGGATCACCGGTCGGGTTGCCGCGCTTTCCGAACGCAGCGACGGCAGCCAGCCGCCGGCGCTGGGCCGCGACAAGGCCTATGCGCTCGATGTTGGCGGGGCCTATGCGCTCAGCCGCAATATCGCGCTGACCGGCGGCGTTCGCTACAAGGTCGATCGGGAGCGCGAGACGGCGTTGAAGGATACGCGCCGCGACAGCCAAGCGGTCTACGTCGGCACCGCCTTCAAATTCTAACGTTTCCAATCGTGCCTGACCTCGTCACCGTGCGCGATCATATCGCCGCGTCGGCCAAGCTTGCGCGCCGTTCGGCAACGGACGTCACCCTGATCGCGGTGTCCAAGACGCGCACCATCGAGCAGATCGAGCCGCTGATCGCCGCCGGGCAGCGCGATTTTGGCGAGAGCCGGGTGCGGGAGGCAGCGGTCAAGTGGCGCGGCCTGCGTGCCTCACACCCCAATCTCACACTGCATATGATCGGCCAGCTGCAATCGAACAAGGCGGCCGAGGCCGTTGCCTTGTTCGACGTCATCCATTCGCTCGATCGGCGATCGTTGCTTGCCGCTTTGTCCGACGCCGCGAATAAGGCGGGCCGCTTCCCGGCCTGCTTCGTCCAGGTCAACGTCGGGGCAGAGGAGCAGAAGGGCGGGATTGCGCCGACCGAACTCGGCGACTTCCTCAGCGCGGTGCGCGCCTCGCCGCTGCCGCTTGCCGGGCTGATGTGCATTCCCCCGGCCGAGTTGGAGCCAGCGCCGTTCTTCGCCTTTCTCAGTGAGTTGGCGCGGCGGCATGGCGTCAGCGGCCTGTCGATGGGAATGAGCGCGGATTACGAAATTGCGGTGAAACTGGGCGCAACCCACGTCCGCGTCGGATCGGCGCTATTCGCCTAGGCGAGATGCCCGCTGCGGTCGCGCTTGGTGGCGATGTAATCGGCGTTGTGGGGATTGGTCGGCAGATGATGCGCCACCCGCTCGGCAACCTTGATCCCCGCACCCTCAAGCCCCGCGACCTTGGCCGGATTATTGGTCAGCAGCCGCACCTCGCTCGCGCCCAGCGCGCGGAGCATCGCCGCCGCGCTGCCATAGTCGCGCTCGTCGTCGGCGAACCCCAGTCGGCGGTTGGCATCGACCGTGTCGAGCCCGCGATCCTGCAGCGCATAGGCGCGGATCTTGTTGGCCAGGCCGATCCCGCGCCCTTCCTGCCGGAGGTACAGCAAGATGCCGCCGCCCGCTTGCTCGATCAGCCGCAACGCCTCGCGCAATTGCGGGCCGCAGTCGCATTTCAGGCTGCCGAACACGTCGCCGGTCAGGCATTCGCTGTGGAGGCGGACGAGCGGCGGCCTGCCCCCCGGCGCGCCGATCAACAGTGCGACATGCTCGGCGCCCGTGCCGTCTTCGCGAAACGCCACGATCTGCGTGTCGCCGACACCGTCGATCGGTAACTTGGCGCGGGCGGCGAGGTGGACGGTCGCGGGGGTGTTGATCGCGTCGACATCGACCGCCAACGCAGAGTCGTCTTGCGCGACTTCCCACAGCGCCGGAATCAGCCCAGCGAGCCGCGCCAGCCGCAATCCCGCAGCGGCGGCTAGCGGATCATTCGCTGGCGTCACCTTGAGCGGCCCCGGAATGATCCGGTCGAAGTCGCGGCCCGGGTCGGCCAGCGCGCGGACGAGGTCGCGGGTCAGCCAGTCGCAGCGCTCAATCCGCACCGGCTGGCCGGGAACCATGTCGCGCGCGTTGCCCAGCCCGAGCGCCGCGCCGCGCCCGGCGCTGACAATCAGCGCGGCGGCTCCTTGCGGATCGGTTCGACCGAGCGTGGCGTCGCTTGCGGTTTCGATCGACAGCAGGGTCAGGCCGCCGATCCGCACTGACCGCCCCCCGGCCAAGGCGGCAATCGCCTGCTCGAGCGTCGCGTCGCTCAAACGTCGAGCTCGACCACCAGCGGGACATGGTCCGACGGCCGCTCCCACGACCGCACAGGCTCATGCACGACATGGCCCACCGCTTGTCCGGCAAGGCTCGGGCTGGCCCACATATGATCGAGCCGCCGGCCGCGGTCATTTCGAGTGAAATCGGGCGATCGATAGCTCCACCAGGTGAAGCAGCGCTCGGGCGCGGGGACGAATTGCCGGCCAAGGTCGACCCAATCATGCGCCGCCTGCAACTTGCCCAATGCCTCGATCTCGATCGGGGTATGGCTGACGACGTCGATCAGCGCCTTGTGGCTCCACACGTCACATTCCAATGGAGCAACGTTGAAGTCGCCGACAATCAACGTCGGTTCGGCGAGGCCCTCGGACCAGCTCGTCATGCGTTCGATGAAGTCGAGCTTCTGCCCGAACTTGGGGTTGATCGTGCGGTCGGGCACATCGCCACCGGCGGGGACATACACATTCTCCAGCCGGATCCCGCAATCGAGCCGTGCGCCAACATGTCGCGCCTCTTTATTGTCCTGCCAGTCATGGCGACCTTCGTCGTGCAGCGGGACCTTCGAAATGATCGCCACCCCGTGGTGCATCTTCTGCCCGTTGAGCTTGTGGTGAACGTAACCGAGCCGCCGGAACATGTCGGCGGGGAACACCGAGTCCATCGCCTTGGTTTCCTGCAGGCAGAGGATGTCGGGCTGTTCGGCTTTCAGGAATCGCTCGACGATCGGCAACCGCGCGCGGACCGAGTTGATGTTCCAGCTGGCGATCTTGATCCGGGTCACGGTGCGGGGCTTAGACCAACTTCGAGCCTGTGTGCCCAAAAAATGAAAGGCCCTCGCTCCGGGGGCATTGGAGCGAGGGCCAACCTGGCGTTCGTCACGCAAGGTGATCACGGAGGCTTTGGGTAACAGGGGGAAACCCCAAGCAGATTTCCGCGATCAGCCTTCGTCTTATCTTATCGTGCCTGACCCGCCGATGAACGGTTTCTCTTTGCTACTCGTTTCGCGAGGTCAACGACCGCGCTTCTTGGGCTCGGCATAGGCAAAGGCGTTCTCGCCGACCGCGACATTGTACCGCTGGCTGTCGAGCTTGACCGTGGTCCGCTTGTTCTGTGCGTCGATCGCGGTCCAGCCTTCGAGCAGCAGGCCGCCGGGTGACGCCGGGTTGCGGACAAAGCCGAGGATGAGCGTGCCGAATTCCGGCCGGCGCGCGTCGCGCGCGCGCACCAGCAGCACGCGCGGATCCTTGGTGCCGATGACCGTGGCAATACGCTGCAGATCGGGCGCACCCGACAGCAATACCGACAGCGGCGACTTGTTGATCGGCCAGGACGACTTCTGCCCGACGTCATAATCGATGAAGGTCAGCGTCTTGCCATTGCCGACCAATAGCATATTGGCGCCGCCGCCATATTCGAACCGAATCCGTCCCGGCCGCTTGATCTGCAGCGTGCCCTTGATCGAGCGATTCTTCGAATCTGTCTGGACGAAATTGGCAATCATCGATTGCGACGCGGCGAGGTGCGCCTCGACCCGGGCAAGCTCGGGGTTGATCGCTGCCGACGCCGGTCCGGCAATCAGTGCGAATGCCGCCACCGGCGCAAGCGCACGGGCGATCTGGGTCGGAAAAGCCATTACTTCAATCTCCTGATATTTGCCGCGTCACTGGCGTTCTCGCCTTGAATGCGGCGTGAACCCAAGGGTTCCGCAAGGTTCAGCTTGAGGCGGTCAGTTTCAAATTGGCCAATCTCAGATGGGATGCCCCTCGGTGTCGATCAGGACTTCACGGCGGCCGACGTGGTCGGGGGTGCCGACCAACCCGTCCTTCTCCATCCGCTCGATCAACCGCGCCGCGCTGTTGTAGCCGATGCGCAATTGCCGCTGGATGTAACTGGTCGAGGCCTTCTGGCTTTCGGCGACGGTCTGCACCGCCTTGCGATAGAGCTGGGTCTCGGCATCTTCCTCGCCGACCGGTTGGCCGTCGAAGATGTAGCCGCCATCCTCGGGCTCCTCGGTGACCGCCTGGATGTAATCGGGGACGCCCTGCCTGCGCCAATGCTCGGCCACCAGCCTGACCTCGTCGTCGCTGACGAACGGGCCGTGGACGCGCAAGATCTGCTTGCCGCCGGGCATGTAGAGCATGTCGCCCTTGCCGAGCAGTTGCTCGGCGCCCTGCTCGCCGAGGATCGTGCGCGAATCGATTTTCGACGTGACCTGGAAGCTGATGCGGGTGGGGAGGTTGGCCTTGATTACGCCGGTGATGACATCGACCGACGGACGCTGGGTCGCCATGATCAGGTGGATCCCCGCGGCGCGCGCTTTCTGCGCCAGTCGCTGGATCAGGAACTCGACCTCCTTGCCGGCGGTCATCATCAGGTCGGCCAATTCGTCGACGATCACGACGATCTGCGGGAGTACTTCGTAGTCGAGCTCCTCGGTCTCGTAGACCGGTTGGCCGGTGTCGGCGTTGTAGCCGGTCTGGACCTTGCGCCCCAATTGCGCGCCCTTGGCCTTTGAATCGCGGATCTTGGCGTTGAAGCTGGCGAGTTGGCGCACACCAAGGCTCGCCATCATGCGATAGCGTTCCTCCATCTGCTCGACGGTCCATTTGAGCGCGCGGATCGCTTTCCCCGGTTCGGTCACCACCGGCGCGAGCAGGTGCGGGATATTGTCGTAGATGCTGAGCTCGAGCATCTTGGGATCGATCATGATCATGCGGCACTCGTCGGGCCCCATGCGGTAGAGCAATGACAGGATCATGCAGTTCAGCCCGACCGACTTGCCCGAGCCGGTGGTACCGGCGACGAGCAAGTGGGGCATCGGGGCGAGATCGGCGATGACCGGGTCGCCCGAGATATTCTTGCCGAGAATCAGCGGCAGCGACATGTTCTGGTCTTCGAACGCCTGACTGCCGATCAACTCGCGCAGGACGACCGATTCGCGTTTGGCGTTGGGCAGTTCGATGCCGATTACGCTGCGGCCCGGGATGGTCGCGACGCGCGCCGACAGCGCCGACATGTTGCGCGCGATGTCGTCGGCGAGCTGGATTACGCGACTAGCCTTGATTCCGCTGGCGGGCTCAAGCTCGTACATGGTGACGACCGGGCCGGGACGGACCTCGACGATGTCGCCGCGGACGTGGAAATCCTCGAGCACGCTTTCGAGCAGGCGCGCGTTGCGCTCCAGTCCGGCGCGGTCGATCGGGTTTTTGGACTTTTCGGGGGCAGCGCCAAGCAATTCGAGCGCGGGCAGCTGATAATTGTCGCCGAGCGCGAGGCTGGCCTGGCCCGGCGCCTTGCCCTTGCGCAGGTCCTTGCGGCCGCTGCCGGGGGGAATTGCGCGCGCCGGTTCGGCGACCGCGACGGCGGGGCGTGAGCGCGGCGGGGCGGCACCGGCGTCATCCTCTTCGTCGCGGCCGGCGCGGGCGCGGCGCGGCGGCCTGGCGATGGCGGGGGCATTGGGATCGCGGCGCAGGCGGTCGGTCGCCCACTGCTTTTCTTCCTGACGAATGCCGAGCGCGAGCCAGCCGACGGCGAACCCGCCGAGCGTGAGGATCGCCATCAGCGCGAGCCGCAGCGGCCCTTCGATCGAGGCGTTGCCGATCATCCCGACGAGCGCATCGACACCGTAGGCCCCGGCAAGGCCGAGCGCGCCGCCATAGCCGGCGGGTAGTCCCGAAACGGCTGACCCTGCGTAAAGCCCGAGCGCGATGCCGATCAGCGCGACACCCAATGCGGCGACGAGGATCGCGCGGCCGATGCGCCCCGCCTCGACCCCGCGCACCATGCGCAGCCCGGCGAGTGCGACCAGCGGCAGGAACAGCGCGGCGGCAGGTCCGAACAGGAACAGCATTGCGTCGCTGGCATAGGCGCCGAGACTACCGAGCCAGTTGGTCGGCGGGCCGCCGGCAGCGGTGGTGAAGCTCGGATCGACGCTTGAATGAGTGACCAGCGATACCGCCAGCGCAATCGCGGTGCCGATCAGCGCCACCCCGACGGTGCGGCGGACGAAGCGGCGGATCGACGCGGCCAGCGTCTCGCGCCAGTCGGGCCCGAGGTCCTTGCGTTGTGCC
>JBKJUB010000124.1:0-4025 GCA_046590765.1 Sphingomicrobium sp.
CGGATCGGATCGTCGGTCATTTCGGCAATGGTCTAGGCTGCGCGATGCTTGCCCTGCAAGGCACCCTGTTGCAGGAGGCGTGGCCATGGACCTTTATCAACGCCTGGGGATCAAGCGCGGCGCGAGCGAAGCCGAGGTCAAGAAGGCCTATCGAAGCCTCGCCAAGCAGCTCCACCCCGATCGCAACCAGGATAATCCCAAGGCCGGCGAGCGCTTCAACCAGGTGACTCAGGCGTATGACATATTGTCCGACAAGGACAAACGCGCGCGCTACGACCGCGGGGAGATTGACGAGGAGGGCAACCCCAAGTTCGGCGGTTTTGGCGGCGGCGGTGGTGGCGGTGGTTCGCCATTCGGCAGCGGCGGTGGCCGCCCGCGCGGCGCGCCCGAGGGCTTTGGCGGCGGGTTCGACGAAGCCGCGACCGCCGATCTAAGCGATTTGTTCGAGGGCTTGTTCAGTGGCAGCCGACGCGGGCCGGCGAGCGGGTTCGGCAATCGCGGCCGCGCGCCGCAAAAGGGCGGCGACATCGCCTATCGCCTCAAGGTGCCGTTCCTCGACGCGGCAACGCTTAGCCCGCAGCGGGTGACGCTTGCGGGAGGCAAGGCGATCGACGTCAAGCTTCCCAACGGGGTCGAGGAGGGGAGCAAGATCCGCCTTGCCGGTCAGGGCCAGCCGGGGCCGGGCGGCAAGGGCGACGCGATCATCGCGATCGAAATTGCAGCCCATCCGTTTTTCACTCGCGAGGGCAAGGACATCCGGCTGTCGCTGCCGATCAGCCTAAGGGAAGCCGTTCTCGGGGCCAAGATCAAGGCACCAACCCCCGAAGGCGCGGTGATGCTGACCGTTCCCCAGGGCGCATCGTCGGGCAAAGTGCTGCGGCTCAAGGGGCGGGGCTTCACCGACAAAGCGGGCAAGCGCGGCGACCTGATGGTGACGCTGGCGGTCGACATCCCCGCCGACGACAAATCGCTCGAAGAATTTGTCGCCAAATGGGACGGCGGCGGCAATCCGCGCGCCGCACTCGGCGTCTGATGCAGGACCAGCACGCTTTAACGCCCGAAGGACGACGCAAGCGGCAAGCTGCCGAGACCGCGGCTTATGGCCCGCAAGTGGCCGAGGCGATCAAGGCCCCGCCGACCGCATGGGAGATTACCAAGCGGGTCGCGATCGGGGTCTATAATGACGGCTTCATCCACGCCGGCAATCTGGCCTTTCTGTCGATCCTCGCGCTGTTCCCATTTTTCATCCTGGCGACTGCAGTGGCGCAATTGCTCGGCCAGGGGGCGGACGGGCAGAAGACCGTCGCTACCGTCCTCGCCAAATTGCCGCCGCAAGTACGCGATGTGCTGGCCGGGCCGGTGACCGAAGTGTTGACGGTTCGTACGGGCACCTTGTTGTGGCTTGGCGCAATTGTCGGCCTGTGGACGGCGGCGAGCTTCATCGAGACGATCCGCGACATCTTGCGCCGCGCTTATGGAGTGACCTTCAGCGCGCCATTCTGGACGTATCGCCTTGGCTCAATCGCGCTGATACTGGCGGCGGTGTTGGTGCTGATGGCGGCATTCGGCGCGAGCGTGGTGCTAAGTTCGGTCCAGCATGTGGTGGTCGAGCGGGTCCCGGGCTGGAGCGGTGTTGCGACGCAGCTCGGGTTCTACCGGATCGCACCGGCGATCGCCTTGTTCGTGACCTTTTACTTCCTGTTTCTCGCGCTGACCCCGTCGCGGTACCGCAAGATCGGCTGCCGCAAATGGCCCGGCGCGCTAATGGTCACGGCGTGGTGGGTAATCACCGCCGAATTGCTGCCGGTCGCGCTTGGGCTGGTCGGCGGCTACGAGATTACTTACGGCAGCCTCGCCGGGGTGATGATCGCCTTGATCTTCTTTTTCATCATCGGGCTGGGAGTCGTCACCGGGGCAGAATTGAATGCCGCGCTGGCCGATGCGGGCGGCCACGCGCTAAAGGGCGAGCATTATAGCGGGCCATTCGTCAGGGAACTCGAAGTCGACGAGCCCGCGCCCGACGAAGAAGAGCCAGCGTTGCAAGGGGTGCAGGTATGACGGGAATAATGGCCGGCGGATTGATGGCGAGGAAACGCGGGCTGATCATGGGCCTGGCCAATGATAAGTCGCTGGCGTGGGGGATTTCGAAGCAGCTTGCGGGGGCGGGCGCGGAGCTTGCCTTCAGCTATCAGGGCGAGGCGCTGGGCAAGCGAGTCCATCCGCTCGCCGCCGAACTGGGCAGCGACTTCGTGTTCGAATGCGACGTCAGCGACCCCGCCGCGCTCGACCAGGCGTTCGCCAATGTCGCGGCGCGCTGGGACGGGATCGACTTCGTCGTCCACGCGATTGGTTTCTCCGACAAGAACGAGCTTCGCGGCGGCTATGTCGACACCAGCCTCGACAATTTCCTGATGACGATGAACATCTCGGTCTACAGTTTCTGCGCGGTGGCAGCGCGGGCACGGCGGATGATGAAGCCGGGCGGGTCGTTGCTGACCTTGAGCTATTATGGTGCCGAGAAGGTCATCCCGCATTACAACGTCATGGGCGTCGCCAAGGCCGCGCTTGAGACGTCGGTCAAATACCTCGCCGCCGACCTCGGGCCCGAAGGCCTGCGCGTCAACGCGATCAGCGCGGGGCCGATCAAGACGCTGGCGGCCAGCGGCATCGGCGACTTCCGCTACATCATGAAGTGGAACGAATATAATTCGCCGCTCAGGCGTAACGTGACGATCGAGGATGTCGGCGGGGCGGGGCTGTATCTGTGCAGCGATTTGGCGAGCGGCGTGACCGGCGAAATCCACCACGTCGATGCCGGCTACAACGTCGTCGGAATGAAAGCCGAAGACGCGCCGGACATTGCGACGGTTTGATTTGGGGGCAGCGACTAATCCAGCCGCCCCGCGATCGCCCGCAGCACATCGGCCAGTGCATTACGCCGCGCGGGGTCGTTGGGGCTTTCCTTGACCGCGCCTGCCAGTCCTCGCAATTCGCCCGCCAGCGGCTTCACCTTCGCCCGCGCATCGAGTGGCGCCTGCGCCTGCGCTAGCGCTGCGCCGAGCCGCGCATCGAGACCCGCATCGAGCTGCCCCGATCGCCGTAACTGGTCCATATAGGCCCGCGCGACGACCGGTTCGGCGGGCCATTGCACCGGATATTGCTGCTGCGGATTGAAGGTCTGGCCGGCATTGGCGAGCGCCGCCGCCGCAATTTCGTTAGCGCTGAGCATCCCGCTTGGCTTCAACGCGAACACGTCGAGCCCACGTGCGATCTCGGTCCCGTAAATTCGCCCGCGATAATAATAAGTCGACCAGTAACCGCCCAGCGTCGGGCGCTTGGCGTCGATCGGGCCACGGTCGAAGTAAGCGATTTCGGTCGGTGCCGCGCTATTGCTGAAATCGAACACCGACAATCCGCCCTGATACCACGCCTGGACCATGATATCGCGACCCGGCACCGGCACCATCGAGCCATTATGCGCGACGCAATTTTCCTGCTCGGATTGCGAGGCGGGTAGTTTGTAACTGCCCTTGCGTGTCAGCCGACCGCTCTGGATGTCGTAAATTGCGTCGGCGCCCCAGTCGCGCCGGTCATAACTGCGGCAGCGCGGCCGCGATCCGCCGCCCCATTCGTCGGTAAACAACACCTTGGTGCCGTCATTGTTGAACGTTGCCGAATGCCAATAAGCGAAGCCCGGATCGCTGACCACGTCGATCCGGCGCGGCCGGCGCGGGTCGGAGATGTCGAAGATGATGCCATTGCCCGAGCACGCCCCGGCAGCGAGGCGGCGGGTCGGGTAAACGGTGATGTCATGGCATTGGTTGGTGACGCTGGTTTCCTGGCCTTCGTCGACCAGTTTGCCGCCCTTGCTTAAGCCTGCCATGGTGCCGCTTTGCTCGTCGGCGAATACAGCCGGGCTGGCGATGATCCGCGACGCGGCGGGGTTTGCGACGGGAATTTCGATGATGTCGATGCGAAACAAGGCGGTACGCGGATCGCCAGCTACATCGCCGATGCAGCCCGCC